>JBARNF010000268.1:0-10489 GCA_049802835.1 Bradyrhizobium sp. | reverse complement strand
GTCCGAAGCACGGCGTCCCGGCAACGAGCACAGGCCGGCGGAGCCGCAGCGCAGCCGCCGAGGCGGCTGCGCCCGCCGCTCACGTCATCGCAGGTAATTTTTCGCGTAATGCGCCGCGATCTCGTCGCTGGTCGTCAGCCAGACGCCGTCGTGGCCGGCGATATAGTCGAGCGCCCGTTCGAGATATTTGTGCCGGTACGGCTGGTTGATGATGAAGGGATGCAGGCACAGCGCCATCACCCGCCCGGTCTTTTCTCCATCCCGGTAGAGCTGGTCGAACTGATCGACCACCATCTGATAGAAGCCCTCGCCGGTGAGGCTCTTGCCGAGGAACATGCTGACGTCGTTGAGCTCGATCGAATACGGCACCGACATCATGCCGGGCACGTTGAGCGGGAACGGCTGATCGTCCGCGCACCAGTCGAGCACATAGGTGAGGCCGAGCTCCTTCAAGAGGCGCGGGGTGTCGAACGTCTCGGTCAGCGCCGGCCCGAGCCAGCCCTTGGGCTGCTGTCCGGTCGCCTTGGTCAGCGTGGTCACGATCTCGGTGAGGAACTTGCGCTCCTCCTCGACGCTCATGCCGGTCTGGAAGATCGAATTGTTCTTGCCATGGGCGAGCCAAGCCCAATTGCGCTCTTTGCCGGCGTCGATGATCTGCGGATAGTGCTGACAGCAGTCGGAGTTCAGCAGGACCGACGCCCGCATGCCGACCTTGTCGAGCGCCTCGATCATGCGCCAGATGCCGACGCGCACGGCATAATCGCGCCAGCCGTAATTGAGCGGATCTGGCACCAGCATCGCGGTGCCGCCGAAGATGCTCGTCGAGGGCTTGTCGACCTGGTAATGCTCGATATTCAAACCCACATAGAACGCCACCCGCGCGCCGTTGGGCCAGATCAGCTTCGGCCGCGTCGTGATGGGCGAATAAGCGTATAGGGTATTGTCCATATCTACTTCTCCTGTCCTGCTGAGCCTGCATGCCGTCTCGCAAGGCGCGGCCACGGGATGGAGCCTCTGCTCGGTCAGCGACTCCATCCAATCCGTTTCAGGCGCTCGGTGTCGAGGCCGGCTGACGCAACCGCGCCACGATCTCGTTCACGCCTTTGACATCGCCATATTTGGCCTGAATGTCGAACAGGCTCTGATCATGCGCCGGCACCGAGCGGTCGCCCACCGCCTCGCGTGCCACGATCGGGCGAAAGCCGTGCTGCACGGCATCGACCGCGGAGGCGCGCACGCAGCCGCTGGTCGTGCAGCCGGTGATGATCAAAGTGTCGATGCGCCGGGACTGCAACCGGGATGCGAGATCGGTGCCGAAAAAGCACGAGGCGTATTTTTTGATGAAGACCGAATCCCGCGCCTGGCGCCGCAGCCGCGGATCGAGCTCCACCGCCGGCGATCCGGCGGTGAGCCCGAACAACCCGCTCATCTTCCGGCCCCAGACCCCGGCGTCGAGGCAGTCCGCCTCCTCGTAGCAGACGATCGAGAAGAACACGGGAACGCCCGTGCCGCGCGTGGCGTCGAGCAGGATGTTGATCTGATCGATCTGCGCATCGAGATTGGCGCCGAGCGGCATGCCGGGATCGGTGAACGCCCGCATGATGTCGATCACCAGCAGCGCCGGCCGCTCACCGAATCCCATCTCCTTGCCGAATCCGCGCTCTTTGAAAAACTGGAGCTCGTCGTTGGATGCTTGTGCCATGCTGGTCCTCTCCGGCTTGACTAGTGTGCGATCATCGCCACACCGCGCGCACGCGGCATGAACCGGTTGCGGCGCGATCCGACCTCAACCCGCGGAATGGAACTCTCCACCGCTGCCGCCACCCGGAAGACCGTGCTTTCATCCAGATGGCGGCCGACGATCATAAACCCGAACGGCTTGCCGTCCACCGCGCCGCACGGAACCGAGATCGCCGGATGGCCGGTCACGTTGCGCGCCCGCTGAACCGGGCGATCTGCTCCTCCCATTCCGCCTTCAGCGACGCCGGGCAGACGATGAGCGTCCGGCGGGTCCCTTTCATTCGGGCCAGCAGCTCGCAGGCGGCGATGGCCTGGATGGTCTTGCCGAGCTTCCAAATTCGTGGCGGCCGACGAGATCGATGCTCCGCCCTATTCGACGAGCGACCTGAACAATCCTTGCGGGCGCAAGAACAGCAGCAAGAGAAGAATGGTGAACGCGACGACGTTCTTATAGCCGGCGTCGATGAACACCACGCCGACGGATTGCAGCACGCCGAGCGCAATTCCCCCGATGAAGGCGCCAAGCGGGTTTCCGAGTCCCCCGATGATCGCCGCAATGAATCCGCTGACGGCGAACGGGATCCCCACATTGAAGGCCGTATATTGCGTCGGCGTGATGAGTATTCCGCCGATCGCGCCGAGCGCCGCACTCAGGATGAAGCCGGCGGCAACCATCCGCTCGACCTTGATCCCGAGAATGCGGGCGACGTCGGGATTGATGGCGCAGGCACGCATCGCGCGTCCGAACTTCGTCCGGCTGTAAAGCAGGCCGAGCAGAAAGACGAGCAGAAGAGAGACCGCGATGATCCACAAAATTTGCAACCCGACGGCGACTCCCAAGAATTGCAGCGGCGGACCGGGGGTGAAGTAGGGAATCGAGTGCGGCTTGTCATCGACGAAATGCAACGTCGCGTTCTCGATCAGGATCTGGCACGCGAGCGTGGCCAGGATCATGATGAAAACGGAGGCGTCGCGCTGGCGCAGGCGCCGGATGACCGCCCATTCGATGACCAGGCCGAGGCAGCTCACGAGCGCAATCGCCGCCAGCATGGCCAACACCAACGGTACGCCGACGATCGAATGGAAGATATAGGTCAGCATCCCCCCCAGCATCACGAAGCCGCCCTGGGCAAAGTTGATGATGCCGCTGGAATTGTAGAGAACGGAATAGCCGATCCCGACCAGGCCGTAGATGCATCCCACGGAGAGCCCGCCGATCAGAAACTGAAGAAGAGTCGACGCGTCATACACGGCAGCGGTCCTCGTTCGTCGCGCTCATATTCCGCCCAAATAGGCTTCCAACACCTTCGGATCTCTTTGCACCTCTTCCGGCGTGCCCTCGGCGATCTTCTTGCCGAAATCGAGCACCACGACGCGTTCCGCCGTGCTCATGACCATGTTCATGTCGTGCTCGATGAAGAGCACGGTCGTCCCGCCGGCACGGATGCGCCGGATCAGCTGCGCGAGCGCCTTGGTCTCCAGATGGTTGAGGCCCGCGGCAGGCTCGTCGAGCATCAGAAGCTTCGGTCGAGCCGCGAGCGCGCGCGCGACTTCGAGCAGGCGCTGCTGGCCATAGGTGAGCGTGGTTGCGATGGCGTCGCCATGCGCCGCGAGGCCGACCAGCTCCAGCAGGTCGCGCGCTTTGGCCTCGGTCGCGCGCATCTGTTCGCGCGCCCAAGGCGGACGAAAGATGGCCGACCAGACTCCGCCCCGCGTACCAAGATGCGCTCCCACCACGAGATTCTCGATGACGGTCATCTCGGGAAACAGGCGGACCAGCTGGAAGGTCCGCACGGCGCCGCTGGCGGCAATCTTGAACGGCGGCGCATGGGTGATGTCGCTCCCTGCGAGTTGGACGCGGCCGTTGGTCGGCGCGAGGAAACCCGTGATCAGATTGAACAACGTCGTCTTTCCCGCCCCGTTGGGGCCGATCACCGCCGTGATGCTGTTCTGCGCGACTGAAAACGACACCGTGCTCACGGCATGCAGCCCGCCGAAATGCTTGGAAATCGCGTCCACCTCGAGCAGCGCGGTCATGACCGAGCGTCCGGCAAGGCCGCGTCGGCAGAGCCGCGCGCGCGGCGCCACCGTTCGAATGCCGCGATCAACCCGTAGATTCCACGCGGCGCAAACAGAAGAATCACCAGCAGGACGACACCGTAGAGAAGCTCGCGCGCGCTGTTGAAGCGCCGAAGCAACTCGGGAAACAGCGTGATCACGATGGCGCCGATCAGCGGCCCGAACGTCGTATTGATCCCGCCGACGAACAACATCGTGAACAGCAGGATCATCATGTACAGGCCGAACACTTCCGGACTTATGTAGGTGACGTAGTGCGCGAACATCGATCCACCGACCGATGCGAACACGGCGGAGACCACGAAAGCGAGAAGCTTGTAGCGCGCGACGTCGATGCCGAGCGACTGAGCCGCCTCTTCATTCCCGGCGATCGACCGAAGCGCGAAGCCGGTGCGGGAATGATAAAGCCGGTGGGTGACCCAGATCGCGATACCCGCGACGATCCAGTAGGCAACGTAGAAGCTGGTATCGCTGGCGAGCTCCCAGGCGCCGATCCCGAGGGGCGGGATCGCCGAGATGCCGAAAAGTCCCTGCGTCATCGATTTCCACTGGCTGGCGACTTCGAATGCCATCAGGCCGAGGGCCAAGGTCGCCATGGCAAGGTAATGGCCGCGCAGCCGCAGCGTCGGATAACCGATGACGAGCGCGATGGCCGCGGCCCCCGCGGCGGCCATCGCCGTCGTGAGGACCGGCGTGAGGTCGAGCCGCATCGCCAGAATGGCGGAGCCGTATCCGCCCAATGCGGCAAACGCATTGTGACCGAATGAGATCTGGCCCGTGTAGCCCATGAAGAGATTCAGACCGGCCGTGATCACCGTATAGATGGCGGCCAGCACCAGCGCTGCGATGTACTGCCCCGAGAGAACGAACGGCGCAACAATCAGCGATGCCGCGATCAGGAGCGTGAGGAGGACGGTGCTGCGCGGAGAGCCGATACGGGGGCGCGAGGTCATTGGATTTCGCCCAGATACAGGTGAGCCAGCGCATCCGGCGACGTGATCTCCTTCGGTTCGGGCGTCGCGATGACCTTGCCGGTGCGCATCACATAGGCTCGATCCGCGAGGGCGAGCGCCAAGGGCGCCTTCTGCTCGACAACCAGGATCGTGAGACCGCGTTTGTTCAACTCTCCGAGCGCGTTGAAGATCTCCGCCGCCAGCCGGGGCGCAAGTCCGAGAGACGGCTCGTCCAGGAGAAGCAGGCGGGGGTGCACCATGAGCGCCCGGCCGATCGCGAGCATCTGCTGCTCGCCACCCGAGAGTGAACCGGCCCTCTGTGTCAGCCGTTCCTTGAGACGTGGAAACAGCGCCAATACGGCCTCGAAGTCGGCTTCGACCTCCGTGCCCGATGTCCGTTGGTAGGCGCCGAGATCGAGATTCTCCTTCACGGTCATCGGCCCGAATATCCCGCGGCTTTCCGGCACCAGGGTGATGCCCAGAGACGCAAGCGCATGCGCGGGCTGGCGCGCGATCGAGCGTCCCTCGTAGTAGAGCTCTCCGCGCGACTCGATCAGGCGCATGATCGCCCGCAGCAGTGTCGACTTCCCCGCCCCGTTGGGCCCCAGAATCGCGACGAATTCTCCCGGCGCGACAAAAACGTCCGTCGGCTTGAGGGCTTCGACATGTCCGTAGCGGGCAGCCAAGCCTTCCGATCGCAGGAGAGGCAAGGCGCTCATTCGACGATGACACCCTTCCCGCCGATAGACGGCCCGGGGACGCCAATCATCCCCGCTCGCATCGGTGCGGAGATGAAACGCGCCGTCGCACCTCCCGCGGCCGCGCGCGTGGGCGCCATCACCCCATTCATGCCGTCCTCCCTGTACAAGCGCCGGTTCGCGGCGTCAGCCTTCGCGCGGTCGAGTGCCTCAAGCCGACCGGCACGCGATCACCCGCCGCTCGAGCACAGACTGCTCCCTCAAGGGCGCGTTGTCGCGTTTTACCGTCGTGCTTCGTGTCGCTTCGCGGTCCCGTTCGTCCTCCTGCTCTTGGTGCTCTTCGCACCCTTGCGGCTCTTTGCCGCGACCGCCTTTTTTGCCGGAGCTTTCCGGACCGGCGTGACCGCACCGAAGCCGCCGCCGCCGGGCGTCTCCAGAACGACCTGATCCGCCGGCTTCATGATCATCTTTCGCGCATCGTACACGGACTTGCCGTTGACGAGGAATCGGCCCGCCGCACCCGCGCTGGCGCCGGCCAAGCCATCCGACTCGTGGCGCGTACGGCTGACGATCGCATTCAACATCCAAGGCTGCTTCGTCTCGAGATGAAACTCGACGATCTGCCCATCGCCGCCCGCGAACTGACCCTTGCCGCCGGTGCCGCGCAGCAGTTCCTTCCGGTCGAACACGATCGGCATGTCGGCCTCGAGCACCTCGATCGGCACGGCCGAGATTCCGGCCGGATAGCACGTGGCCGAAAGCCCGCGCTTGTTGGCGCGCGCGCCCATTCCACCCGAATAGTTGAACATCGAGCTTGCGAATGCGCGCCCGTTTTGATCGCGGCCGAAGATCTGCGCCGACCAGAGGCCGCCAGCGCACTCCGCCAGCACGGTCTCCGGCAGGACGTGGTAGAGCGCCTTCATGACCGGCATCGGGACGTGCATGCCGACAACGTGGCGCGCGCTGACCGGAGACGGATAACGCGCGTTGACGATCGACCTCTCCGGCGCGATCACTTTGAACGGCTCCAAGCTGCCGTTGTTGTTGGGCACGTCCGGATTGAGACAACAATGGATCGCGAAGGCGTTGTACGCCTTGGTGTAGTTCAGGCACACATTGATGCCGAGCTGGCTCGGCGGCGACGACCCGGCGAAGTCCGTCGTCATCTCACCCTTCTCGGTATCGATCGTGATGGCGACCTTGATGACCACCTCTTCGCCGCCGGGCACGTCGAAGATGGTGTCGCCATGATAGGTCCCGGGCTTCAGCTTGCGGATCGCCGCGCGCGTCGCCTCCTCGGAGCGATCGATGATCGCATCCGACAGCTCCTGCAGGTCACCGAGACCGTGCCGCTCGCACAGCGTCGCGATGCGTTCGGCGCCAATTCGGCCGGCCGACACCTGGGCCGCCAGATCGCCGAGCACGTGCTCCGGCTCGCGCACGTTGGAACGGATGATGTCGAACAGCGTCTTGTTCGGCTCACCCGCCTCGTAGAGCTTCAGCAGCGGAATCCACAGGCCTTCCTCGTGCACGTCGCGCGCGCCGGCGCCCATGCCGTAGCCGCCGATATCGGTTTGATGAATGCACGAACCGACGAAGCCGATGACCTTCTCGCGATAGAAGATGGGCGAGAATACCGTAACGTCGAAGAAGTGCGCCGACGCAAGCCACGGATCGTTGGTGATGAGCTGATCGCCGGGCTCGAGCGTATGAGGCGGGAACGCCCGGATGAAATGCTCGCCCGCGGTCCGCATCGTGTTGATGTGACCCGGGGCGCCCGTCACCGCATTGGCAACGAGGCGCCCGCGCGCGTCCAGCACCGCGACCGCAAGATCACCGGCCTCACGAACGACCGGGCTGAACGCCGTCCGACGGAGCGCCCGGGCCTGCTCGTTAGCGATGCTGATCAGATTGGTCCAAAGCACGCGCAGCAGAATCGTGTTCAAGGTCACGCTCCTCTCGAATGGCAACAATGCAGCCGTGCCGGTCCACGCTGGCGTTCCAGCCGGGCAGGACCACGATCGTGGTTTCGCGTTCTTCGATGATGACGGGTCCGGTCAGCGTCGTGCCCGGCCGCAGCGAGGACCGCGCATGCACGGGCGTGTCATACACGCCGGTGCTGAACCGCACCGGCCGGACCTTCGAACTCTCGGCCGGCGCTTGCACCTGGCTGCGGATCTGGTCCTGATCGACATTGGGACCGTATGCGGTCACCCGCCAGGCGACGATCTCGATCTCGAGGTCCTCGAGCGTGATGCCGTAGGTCCGCCGATACTCCGCTTCGAACGCGCGGCGGATGGCTTCGTTGTCGCGCCTCCCGATGACATCTGACGGCAGACCGATCGTCAATTCGTTGTGCTGGCCGCGATAGCGCAGGTCACCGCCGATGCTGACGCGCACATCGTCCTTGCGGCAAGCGGCCTTGATCAGGGCCGCCCGCGCCTCTTCCACCATTTCCGAGATGTTGCGGTCTATGACCGCCCAGTTGAGCTGACCCAGCCGGCCGAGCTCGCTGCGGAACAGATCGAGGCGTAGCGGCGTCACGAGCGTGCCGAATGCGGACAAGACGCTGGCCATCGGCGGATAGATCACCGTCGTGCTGTCGAGCAGCGCCGCGACGTGACAGGCATGAACCGGCCCCGCGCCGCCGAAGGCCAAGATCGGAACGCCGCGCCAATCGACCCCTCGGTCCGTCGCATGCGCCCGCACAGCCGAGGCCATCGATTCGCCGATCACCTCGTAAATCCCGAGCGCAAGCTGATCTGCATCGAGATTGAGCGTCTTTCCGAACTCCGCCAGCACACGTCGCGCGGCCTTGTCATCCAGCTTCATCTCGCCGCCGAGGAAGTTGCCCGCGTCGAGCATGCCGAGGATGAGATCGGCATCGGTGGCGGTCGCACGGGAGCCGCCTCGCCCGTAGCAGACCGGCCCCGGCATCGAGCCCGCGCTTTGCGGACCGACCGTGAGCAGCCCGAGACTGTCCACGCCGGCAAGACTGCCGCCGCCCGCCCCGATCTCGATCATGTCGATGCACGGCACGGTGACGGGAAGGCCGCTGCCTTGCTGAAAGCGATAGATCCGGTCGACCTCGAACGTGGTCGTGATGAGAGCTTCACCGTTCTGAATGAAGCAGGCCTTCGCCGTCGTGCCGCCCATGTCGAAGGAGAGCAGGTTCGGCAACGAGAGCAGCTTCGCGTAGAAGCTCGCGGCAAGCGCGCCCGCGGCCGGCCCGGACTCGATCATGCGCACGGGGTTGCTGCCGGCGATCTCCGCGCCGATGACGCCGCCGCTGCTGAGCATGATCAGCAGCTCCTGCCTGAACCCCGCCGCGCGCAGCCCCTCGCGGAGCGAGTCCAGATACGGTTTCACGATCGGCACGGTATAGGCGTTCAGCGCTGTCGTCGACGCACGCGGATACTCGCGCATCTGCGGTGCGACCTCGGCGGAGAGCGAGATGAAAACATGCGGGATGACGGACTGCAGCACGTCGCGAACGGCGCGCTCGCTTTCCGGATTCTTGTAGGAATTGAGAAGGCAGACCGCGACCGATGCGACCTTTTCCTTCTTGAGCCGCAGGGCGATGTCCTTGACCGCCTTGCGATCGACCTTGCGCGAGACCGTACCGTCCGAATGGGTCCGTTCCGGCACCGCAAAGGTGAGCTCGTAGGGGATCAGTGCTTCCGGCACTTCGAGCTGATTGTCGAAGATATCCGAGCGGCACTCGTCGCGAATGGTCAGAACATCACGGAAGCCCTCGGTGGTGAGGAGCGCGCAGCGCGGCGCCTTCCGTTCGATGATCGCGTTCGTGACGATCGTGGTCGCGTGCACGATCACGTCATCGATCAGCTCGGGACGGCAGTCGGCGCGCTCGAGCACACCTCCGATCGCCGTAAAGAACCCCTGCTTGAGATCGCCGGAGGTCGTGAGCGTCTTATCCACCCAGAAGCGGCCGTCGCGGTGCCGCAGCACCACGTCCGTGAAGGTCCCGCCGATGTCAATCGCGAGTGAGTATCCCGACATGACTACTTCCATCCGAGCTTTTGCGAGATGCGGCGCGCCGCAGCGACGACGGCCTCGATATCCTTGGTGTCCGGATTGCGCGGAATGGCCTCGATCGAGCCGAAGATGGCGATCGACCCGACATAATCGCGCGAGGCGGAGAAGATCGGAGCCACCACCGTGTTCACACCGCGGAAGGATTCCTCGTATGCCGAGGCCCAGCCCTGCCTTCTGATCCGCTCGATCTCGCGGCGGAGCGCGCGCGGATCCGTGATGGTGAATTCAGTATGGCGGCGCAGTCCACGCGCGATAACACGCTCGAGCCAGTCCGAGGAGGCGAACGCAAGAACCGCCTTTCCGTGCGCCGACGCATGCAGATCGAAAATCGCGCCGATCTTGAGACTGAACTGGACGGCATGAAGCCCCTCGATGACGTCGACGACCACAACTCCGCTGTCGTCGATGGGAGCAGCAAGCACAACCGTGTGGCCGCGCAGGTCGCGCAGGGCGGGCATTTCCTCCCGTGCTTCGCGCACGAAGTTGAAGCGACTAGGCAGCGACTCGAGCAGCGAGTAGGTTCGCCGTCCGAGCTGGAACTTGGCCGTTGTGGCGTCCTGGGTGACGTACCCTTCCTCGCACAGAGAATGCAGATGGCGAAATATCCGCCACTTGTTCGTCTTGAGCTGTGCCGCGAGTTCAGTGATGCCGCGCTCCTTGCCGCTGGCGGCAAGCGATTCGAGCACGCGAAGGCCGAGCATCAACGACTGCACCGAATAGCGCGACGTGCCGACGGTCTTCGCATGAGGAGCGACGGATGGGCCGCCGCGCGGCCGCACGGCCCCCTCTGGCCGCGTCCGCGTCCGCGTCCTCCCGGAAGATGTTTGGTCCTTGAGCTCCGCCATCGCCATTGTCGCTGACGCGGTCTTGTCACAGACGCTTTGCGTTCCTGTTGCGCACAGCACAACAGCAGTTCTTATCACAGGCCTTTCGTTTTCGGTCAAGCCGAGCCGTGGTGGCGCG
>JBARNF010000267.1:0-7478 GCA_049802835.1 Bradyrhizobium sp. | reverse complement strand
AGGGGCTTGCCACAGACTGAGACCTGACTGTGTGGCACCAACCCCTCACCCGAGTGAGCTTGTGGCTGCTGATTGCTTAGCCCTCTCCCGCAAGGGGAGAGGGTGCACCGATCGTGTGGTCCGAATTTCCGCTATCAGCGCCCCTACGCCCGCTCGCCAAAACACCACGCCAGAATGCCCTTCTGCGCGTGCAGCCGGTTCTCTGCCTCGTCGAACACCACCGATTGCGGACCGTCGATGACCTCGTCGGTGACCTCCTCGCCGCGATGCGCCGGCAGGCAGTGCATGAACAGCGCCTCGGGCTTGGCGCGCGCCATCAACTGCGCATTGACCTGATAGGGCTTGAGCAGATTGTGGCGATGCTCGCCGTCCTTGTCGCCCATCGACACCCAGGTGTCGGTGACGACACAGTCGGCGCCGGCCACCGCCTCTTCCGCATCATGACCGAGCTTGATGTCGGCCTTGGTCGCGCGAATGAAGTCCTTCATCGCCTTGCCCGGCGACAGCTGCGGCGGCGTGGCGACGTTGAGCCTGAACTTGAAGCGCTCGGCCGCGTGCGCCCACGACGCCAGCACGTTGTTGTCGTCGCCGGTCCAGGCCACGGTGCGGCCCGTGATCGGCCCGCGATGCTCCTCGAAGGTCATCACGTCCGCCATCACCTGGCACGGATGCGAACGCCGCGTCAGGCCGTTGATGACCGGCACGGTGGCATGCGCGGCGAGCTCGAGCAGCGCCTCATGGCTGAGGATGCGGATCATGATCGCATCGACATAGCGCGACAGCACCCGCGCGGTATCGGCGATGGTCTCGCCGCGGCCGAGCTGCATCTCGGTGCCGGTCAGCATGATCGCCTCGCCGCCGAGCTGGCGCATGCCGACGTCGAACGACACGCGGGTGCGGGTCGACGGCTTGTCGAAGATCATCGCCAGCACCTTGCCGTCGAGCGGCTTTTTCGCCGGCTCATGTGCCTTCAATGTCTTCTTCATCGCGCTGGACAGCGCCAGCACGTTGCGCAGCTCCTCGACCGGCATTTCGGTGAGATCAAGGAAATGACGCGGAGTGTTGACCATGGCCTTGCTCATGATGTGGCCGCCTGCTTCGCAGCAGCGCCCGACAACGCCGCGCAGGCGCGATCGAGCATCTCCACCGATTGTTCGATTTCGGATTCATTGACGATCAGCGGTGGCAGGAAGCGCACGACGTTGTCACCGGCGCCGACCGTGAGCAGCTTCTGGTCGCGCAGCGCCGCCACCAGATCGGTCGACGGCACCACCGCCTTGACGCCGATCAGCAGGCCCTCGCCACGGATCTCCGAGATCACGTCGGGATGGCGGTCGACGACGGAGGCGAGCTTCTGCTTGAGAAGCAGCGACATCCTGCGCGCATGCTCGAAGAAGCCGGGCGCCAGCATTACGTCCAGCACCGCGTTGGCGGCGGCCACCGCCAGCGGATTGCCGCCGAAGGTCGAGCCGTGCGAGCCCGGCGTCATGCCGGAGGCAGCCTCGGCTGTCGCGAGGCACGCCCCGATCGGAAACCCGCCGCCGAGCGCCTTCGCCAGCGCCATCACGTCGGGCGTGACGCCGAGCCAGCGATGCGCGAACAGATCGCCGGTGCGGCCCATGCCGGTCTGCACCTCGTCGAAGACGAGCAGCAGGCCGTTGTCGTCGCAGAGCTGGCGCAGCGCCTTATAGAAGGAGAGCGGCGCCGTGCGCACACCGCCTTCGCCCTGCACCGGCTCGATCAGGATACCGGCCGTGTGCGGCCCGATCGCCTTCTTCACCGCGTCGAGGTCGCCGAGCGGGACCTGATCGAAGCCATCCATCGGCGGGCCGAAGCCGTCGAGATATTTGGCCGAGCCGGTGGCCGCGAGCGTCGCCAGGGTGCGGCCGTGGAACGCGCCTTCGAAGGTGATGATACGGTAGCGCTCGGGGTTTCCCTTGGCGGCGTGGTACTTGCGCGTGACCTTGATCGCGCATTCCATCGCCTCGGCACCCGAATTGGCGAAGAACACGTAGTCGGCGAAGCTCTGCTCACACAGCCTTGCTGCGAGCCGTTCGCCGTCCGGGCTCTTGAACAGGTTCGACATGTGCCACAGCCTGGTCGCCTGCTCCTGCAGCGCCTTTACCAGATGCGGATGCGCATGGCCGAGCGAATTGACGGCAACGCCGGAGGTGAAGTCGAGATAGCGATCGCCATTGGTCGCAATCAGCCACGCGCCTTCGCCGCGATCGAAAGAAAGATCGATCCGGGCGAATACGGGGAGGAGATGCGTAGCGGCAACAGTGGTCATGGCGGATCACATGAGCTGACGGGCTGGCCGAGAGACGCGCCGAACGGCGCCGTCGCGCATCAGGGACCCCACCCTGGAAAACAAAATGTGCCGCCTTTTCAAGGCGGCACGTGCAGCCATTGTATGCGGGCGGCGATCGGAGTCAACTACGCGCCAGCTGATCAGCCGCCATGCAGACCCGTGGGATTGCGGACACATGACACAGCTCAAGCCCTGCCACATGGAACCACGGAATGTGTGGACTGCGGCCGCCGACTCTTGCGCGAGAGTCACGCCATATTGTAGCGTTTTCAACGTCGAGTACGACATCTCGTGCGGCAGTTCTGATCCCTCTAGGAGTTCGTTGTTTGGCGTAACGTCCGGGCGCTTCGCGCGTGCCCGGCGAGGGATAAGGGATTCTGCCGCCAGGGATTTTCTTGAGAAAGGCATCGCAGCGCCGTCCCAGAATTGGCCGGCGCAACGCGAAGGGAAAGGTTCGATGACGGTATTGACCTGGTCCGACGATCGCGTCGAGCAGTTGAAGAAGCTCTGGGAGGCCGGACTATCGGCCAGCCAGATCGCCGCGGAACTCGGAAATGTGACGCGCAACGCCGTGATCGGCAAGGTGCACCGGCTCGGTCTCTCGGGCCGCGCCAAGAGCCCGGCGACCGCGGCACCGCGCCAGCGCAAGGCGGCCCGCCCGGCTCAGCCCATGATGCGGGTGACCCGTCCGGTCGCGCGCGGCAACACGGCACTCGCGCAGGTTTTCGAAATCGAGGCGGAGCCCGATCCGGTTGCGTTCGACAACGTCGTGCCGATGAACCAGCGGCTGTCGCTCCTGGAACTCAACGAGGCGACCTGCCACTGGCCGGTCGGCGATCCGTCGAGCCCCGATTTCTTCTTCTGCGGCGGCAGAGCGCTCGCCGGCCTGCCCTACTGCGCGCAGCATTCGCGCGTCGCCTATCAGCCCGCGGCCGACCGCCGCCGCCAATCGGCCAAGCCGGCGCGCTGAGCACCTTGCGAAGGCGGGCGATGAGGATACTCCGCATCGCCCCGCCACCTCGGCAAGCTTCAACTGATAACTTTGCCTGATGATGCACCCGGCTTGCCGACGGGCCACGGGCGCGCTTGCTGATCAAGCCCCGCGAGCGGGTCTGGACTGGGGAAAGCAGGCGGTGAAGGCCGCGCCATGCCGCGGCACGCTTTCGATCAGCAGCCGGCCGCGATGCCGGTTCAGGATGTGCTTCACCAGCGACAGGCCGAGCCCGGTGCCGCCTTGCGCGCGGCTGTCGCCGACGTCGACGCGATAGAAGCGTTCGGTCAGGCGCGGCAGATGCTCGGGCGCGATGCCGGGGCCGAAATCGCGCACCTTGACCCGGATCTCCGGGGTGCCCTCGCCGGAGACGGCCTGCTCCAGCGAGACGATCACGCGCCCGCCGGAGGCGCCGTATTTCAGCGCATTCTCGATCAGGTTCTCGAACACGCGCAGGAGCTCCTCGCGGTCGCCGGCGATGGTGACCGGCGCCTCCGGCAGACTGGTCTCGATCACCACCTGGCGCTCGCGCGCCAGCGACTCCAACCCATCGGTGACCTGGCGGATGATGGCAACGACGTCGACCAGCGTGTCGGGACGGACATGCGCCGACAGCTCCACCCGCGACAGTGACAGCAGATCGTCGATCAGCCGGGCCATGCGCGTGGCCTGGGTGTGCATGATGCCAAGGAAGCGCTCGCGCGCCTTGGCATCGTCCTTCGCGGGCCCCTGCAGCGTGTCGATGAAGCCGGAGAGCGCCGCCAGCGGCGTGCGCAACTCGTGGCTGGCATTGGCGACGAAATCGGCGCGCATCTCCTCCACGCGGCGCAGCGGCGTCAGGTCGTGGAAGGTCATCAGCATGCATTTGTCGGTACCGCCGAAGGCGGTCGGCACCGGAACGGGGGTGATGACCAGCTCCATCCAGCGGTCGACCGGGACATGATCGTGATAGGTGGCGCGGCGGGTCTCGGTGGCGGCGATCGCCTCCCGCAGCGCGGTGATGATCTCCGGCGTGCGCAGGGCGAACTGGGCGAGCTCGCCCTTGCGCAGGGCGGGGGCGAGCTGCGCCGCCGCCGCATTGAGGTGGATGACGCGGCCGGCGCGATCGAGCAGCACGGCAGGATCCGCGATGCCGTCCACCACCGCGCTCACGGCCGGCGCCTCGACCGGATTGGCGTGGCGCTCGTCCTCCCGCTTGGCAACCGTGCCATGCAGCCGCCACGGCACCAAGGCGGCGGCCGCGATGCACAGAAACACCGCGAGCGCGCGCAACGGCAGCAACTCGTCGAGCAGCACCAGGCCTGCCAGCGCCAGCGCCGCCGCCAGCAGAATGATGGCGGAATGGCGCAGCCGGTCCGGCCAGGGGGTGAAGATCGTCAGAGGAGAGTGGGAGGGAGCGTCGAGGGCCATCGAGTCCTACTCGTTCTCTTCTGGAAAAATCGCATCAGGCGCCGGAATCGCTGCGCTTCCTCACATAAGCGGCTTCGGGCGGAGGGCTTGGATCGAGGCTGAGGGCGGCCTGGCGCAGCCGCTTCGACCGCGTGCTGATGATAACCTCGCGAAACGTCAGCAAGATTACAGAAATGAGGAACGGCGCCAAATAATACAGCATCCGGAACAGCAGCATTCCGGCCAGCAGCTCCTCCCGGTCCATCTGCCAGAGCCCGACCAGCATCGCGGCATCGAACACGCCGAGACCGCCGGGCGAATGGCTGGCGAAGCCGAGCAGGGTGGCCGAGACGAAGATCACGGCGACCACGACAAAGCCGAGATTGGGCTCGTCCGGCACCAGAACGTACATCGCGAGCGCGCAGAAGCCGAGGTCGACGATGCCGATCGCGATCTGCAGCAGGGTCAGCGGCCCGCCCGGCAGCACCACCGTCCAGGGTCCGCGGCCGACCATCCGCGGCTTGGTCCAGACCCAGGCCACGTAGCCCATCAGCCCGATCAGGATGGCGATCGCGGCCATTCGGTTCAGCCAGGGCGGCAGCTGATCGATGGCGGCCGCCGCTTCCGGATGATAGCTGATGCCAAGCCCGAGCACGGCGGCATTGCCGAGCCAGAACGTCAGGCCGGCGAGAAAGCAGATCTTGGCGACATCGATCGCGTTCAGCCCATGGGCCGAGTAGATGCGGTAGCGCACGGCCCCGCCGGTGAACACGCTGGCGCCGACATTGTGGCCGATCGAATAGCTGGTGAAGGCGGCCAGCGCATTGATGCGGTAGGGAATGTGGTCATTCCCGATCGCACGGACCGCGAACAGATCGTAGAAGGTCAGCGTGAAATAGCCGGCCGCGACGAACAGGGCCGCGAGCGCAATCTGGTGCGGCTCCGTGCTCTTGATGGCCTCGAGCACCTCGTAAGTGTCGATGCCCCGCAGCATGTGATAGAGGACGTAGCAGGCAACCGCGATGACCGCGACGCTGACCAGCACGCCAAGCTTGTGCAGGACTTGCTTCTCGCGCAGGAACGTGGCCGCTCTGCGTATGGCTTCAAGCATCTACACCTCTAACCGTGATCCGATCACGACCGCTCGATGACGGGGCGCCCCGGACGACGCCACGCCATACGCGCATACAACGCCCTCGTAGCGCGTTTCGGCGCATTGTGGAACACGGGCGGGGTGAACAAAGACCATACACATGGGATATACTTAGCAGGCTTCACGCAAATGCGATGCACCGTTTTGCCGCACATCGGGCAGACGCATGGTCCCGACCAGCCTGCGGGCTCCCCGGTTAAACTCCGGTGAGGGGGAGCCGGCTCCCGGAGCTTTCCGGGAGGCCGGCTGAGAAGAGCGAGCGGCATCGCTAAACGATAGTCGTCCGATCCGCCTTTGACAGGCTCCGGCGTCGTCAAACCTTCGTGTCTCGGGCCGCGATCCGGCGCCCGGCGGCGATGTTGCTTCGCAGTACGAGCAGTCGGCCAGGCGCAGCCCATGGCGCCCCGACAAAGCGAGGAGCCGAGCCGAGGCGCAGGACGATGCCGCCGGCCGGCGGCTCAGACCGCCGATCGCTGCCGCATGCTGCGCATGACCACCAGCGCCCGCAGCCAGGTGCCGATAGCGCAGCCCACGAGATAGGGCACGAACAGAAGCAGCAGCAGCTCGAGCCAATAGCCGGCGCGGCCCGGGACTAGGCAGGCCACGGCCGCCGCGACCAGAAGCGCGGCCAGGGCCGCCAGCAGCAGCGTCAGCAGGCGCGATACGCCGGGCGCCCGATGCACCACGGCGACCCAGCCCATGGCGAGCCCGATGACGAAGGCGCCCGCCAGCCAGGCCCAATGAAACGTGACAAGATAGGCCATGTCGTTACCTCACCACGAAATCGATGCGCCGGTTCTGGGCCCGGCCGTCGCCGGTGTTGTTCGACGCGACCGGCTGGGTGCTGCCATAGCCGACCGCCGCGAAACGGTCGGCCGGCAGGCCGGCCCTGACCAGATGATCGACCACCGCCTGGGCCCGCTTTTCCGACAAGGTCTGGTTGGCCGCTTCGTCGCCCTCGGCGTCGGTGTGACCGGCGATCTCGACATTGGCTCCGGGGCAGCGCATGGCGATCTCGACCAGGCGGTCCAGAAGGCCCGTGGAGTCGCGGTCGAGGTCGCTCCGCCCGGTCTCGAAGCGGATCCTGGCCCTGCCGAGCAGCTCGGAGAACAGCTGCTGGCACACCGTCGGATCGACGGGGGCGGCCGCAGGCTTGACGGTGATGTCGGCCTTCACCTGCCAGCCCTGGGGCACGTCCTTGGCAAGCCCGGTCCGGATCTGAACGGCGGCGGCATCATAGAGGGCGTCGCCGGACAGCTTGATGTCGCGATCGGAGACCACGAGCGTGCCTGTCGACAGCCGCGACAATGCGCCGAGCGCCGGCACCACCGCGTTCACGAAGTTCGACGGCGCGCCGATGCTGTTCTTGAGATTGTCGACGACCTTCTCGTTGAAGAACTTGCGGGATGAAGACCCGACCACGACGGCATGGATGTTCTCGTCAGGCACGTTACCGGACAGGGTCACGGTCACCGCGACCGGATCCTTGTAGGCCTGGAAGATGTATGGCGGCGCCTTGACCTCGTTGCTGGCGACCTTGAAGCCGTCAGGCAGCTTGGCCAGCGCCGCGGCCACGGCTTCGCGACCGCCGAGTTCGCGCGCCATGCCGGTCAGCGTGATATCGCCGTCGGAAA
>JBARNF010000266.1:0-4209 GCA_049802835.1 Bradyrhizobium sp. | reverse complement strand
CCGTCTGCACGGCGCCGGCCCGCACGGCGACCTTCAAACCGGACCCTGGGCTTGCGGCCGCCTATGCCGAGCGGCTGCCACGGTGGCGCCAGCTCTATCGTCCGCGACGTGAGATCTCTCCTGACGCCATGGTCGACTGATCGCGTCGACGTGTTGCGTCTGCGTCGCTTCCATATTGTATTCGGCGACAGCCTCTAGTTTAATGAGTACCCCGCGCCGGACGTTAACGAGCTGCGGGTCACAAGACTACGTGCGTTGGGAGGCACGATGAGCGGTCCGATCCTCGAGATGCGCGGGGTGTCGAAGTCCTTCTTCGGCATCAAGGCCCTGCAGAAGGTCGATCTGACCGTCCATGCCGGCGAAGTCCATGCCTTGATGGGCGAAAACGGCGCCGGCAAATCCACCTTGATGAAGATCCTCTCCGGCGCCTATCGTTTCGATCCGGGCGGGGAAATCCGCATCGAGGGCAAGCTGGCGCGCATCGAGGGGCCGCTGGGCGGCCGGGCCGCCGGCATCTCCATCATCTACCAGGAGTTGTCGCTGGCGCCGAACCTGACGGTGGCCGAAAACATCTATCTCGGACGCGAGCTGTCACAAGCGGGCCTGTTGGCGCGCGGCACGATGCACGAGGGCGTCGGGCCGATCCTGGACCGGCTCGGCGCGGATTTCACGCCGTCGACCCTGGTGGCGGAGCTGTCGATGGGCCAGCGCCAGCTGGTCGAGATCGCCCGCGCCCTGCACGCGCGCTCCAAGATCCTGATCATGGACGAGCCGACCACATCGCTGTCAGCCGGCGAGAGCGAGAAGCTGTTCGCGCTGATCCGCCAGCTGCGCGCCGAGGGGCTCGCCATCATCTACATCTCGCACCGCATGGACGAGGTCTATGCGCTCGGCGACCGCGTCACCGTGCTGCGCGACGGCCGGCTGGTCGGCTCGCTGGACAAGCCGGAAATGCGCGCCGACAGCATCGTGCGCATGATGGTCGGCCGCGACGTGTCGTCGTTCTACAAGAAGGATCATGACCCGCATGCCAAGCGCGATCGCCCCGTGCTCACGGCCGTCGATCTCGGCGACGGGCATCGCGTCAAGGGCTGCTCGCTCACCGTTCACGCCGGCGAGGTCGTCGGCCTCGCCGGGCTGATCGGCGCCGGGCGCACCGAGCTCGCGCATCTGATCATCGGCGCGACACCGAAAACGACGGGCCATATCGAGATCGACGGAGAGCGGGCCAACATCGAAACCCCGCGCGACGCGCTCGATGCCGGCATCGCCTATCTGACCGAAGACCGCAAGGCGCTCGGCCTGTTCCTCGACATGTCCTGCGCCGACAACATCAATCTCGCCGTGATCGGGCGCGACGCCAAGCTCGGCGGCATTCTCGACCGCGACAAGGGACGGACGCGCGCCGACGAGGCGTTCGCCGCGCTCGGCATCCGCGCACCCAATCCTGGCGTCACCGTCGGCGGGCTGTCTGGCGGCAACCAGCAGAAGGTGCTGCTGTCGCGGCTGCTCGCGACGGCGCCGAAGGTCCTGATCCTGGACGAGCCGACCCGCGGCGTCGACGTCGGCGCCAAGTCCGAGATCTATTCGATCATCGACAATCTCGCCAAGTCCGGCACCGCGATCCTCGTGATCTCGTCGGATCTGCCGGAGATCCTCGGCATCTGCGACCGCGTGCTCGTGATGCGCTCCGGCCATCTCGCGGGCGAGCTGCAGCAGAGCGCAGCCTCACCCATCACCCAGGAAGACATCATGGCGCTGGCCACCGGGACGGAGCACGTCGATGCCTGACAACAGCCAAGCTCAAGCCAAGGTCGCCACCGCGCCCGTCGTGCCGGCCGCGTCCGGCAACAAGCCGCAGCGCGTCCGGACGATGATCCGGGCGGCAGGGATGCTGCCAGTGCTCCTGATCCTGTGTCTCGGCTTTCACTTTCTGGCCGACGGCCGCTTCTTCACGGGACAGAATCTCGGCATCGTTCTGCAGCAGGCCGCCGTCAATACCGTGCTCGCGGCCGGCATGACCTTCGTCATCCTCACCGGCGGCATCGACCTCTCGGTCGGCTCGATCCTCGCCGCCGCGGCGATGGCCGGGCTCACCATGTCCAAGCTGCCCGATCTGGGCGCGCTGTGGCTGCCGGCCGCGGTGCTGACCGGTCTCGCCTTCGGCATCGTCAATGGCGCCCTGATTGCGCTCCTACGCCTGCCGCCCTTCATCGTCACGCTGGGATCGCTCACCGCCGTGCGCGGGCTGGCGCGGCTGATGGGCAGCGACACCACGGTGTTCAACCCCTCCATCCCTTACGCCTTCATCGGCAATGCCTCGCTGACACTCATTCCGGGCGTGGTGTCGATCCCGTGGCTGTCAGTGATCGCGCTGCTGGTGATCCTGGTGTCATGGCTGATCCTGCGTCGCACCGTGCTCGGCGTGCACATCTATGCGGTCGGCGGCAACGAGAGCGCGGCGCGGCTCGCCGGCATCAAGGTCTGGGCGGTGCTGATCTTCGTCTACGGCATGTCGGGTCTGCTCGCCGGCCTCGGCGGCGGCATGCAGGCGGCGCGGCTCTATGCGGCGAACGGCCTGCAGCTCGGCCAGTCCTACGAGCTCGACGCGATCACCGCCGTCATTCTCGGCGGCACGTCGTTCGTCGGCGGCATCGGCTCGATCTGGGGCACGCTGGTCGGCGCCCTCATCATCGCGGTGTTGTCAAACGGGCTTATCCTCGTCGGCGTGTCCGACATCTGGCAATACGTCATCAAGGGCCTCGTGATCATCGGCGCCGTCGCGCTCGACCGCTACCGGCTGCAGGGCTCGGCCCGTACCTGACGGATCCATCGGCGGGCGCCACCGGCGCCTCGCCGCAACGCATTCTTCCACGGCCACTGGTCCGCCGTGCGTAGACGAACAGGAAGGACCAGGGAGGAAGCCAATGTTGAAGACGATATCGCTCGCCGGTGCCGCGCTGGCGCTTGTCATGAGCTCCGCACCGTCATCGGCCAAGGAGCTGAAATCGATCGGCGTGTCGCTGGGCTCGCTCGGCAATCCGTTCTTCGTCGCGCTGTCGAAGGGCGCCGAGTTCGAAGCCAAGAAGACCAACCCCAACGTCAAGATCACCGCAGTCGGCTTCGAATACGACCTCGGCAAGCAGGTCACCCAGATCGACAACTTCATCGCAGCCGGCGTCGACATGATCCTGCTCAATCCGGGTGATCCGAAGGCGGTCGGCCCGGCGATCAAGAAGGCGCAGGCCGCCGGCATCATCGTCGTCGCGGTCGACACCGCAGCCGAAGGCGCCGACGCCACGGTGACGACCAACAACGTGCAGGCCGGCGAAATCTCGTGCCAGTACATCATCGACAAGCTTGGTGGCAAAGGCGACGTGATCATCGAGAACGGTCCGCAAGTCTCGGCGGTGATCGACCGCGTCAACGGCTGCAAGAGCGTGTTCGCGAAAGCGTCCGGCATCAAGGTGCTGTCGAGCGATCAGGATGCCAAGGGCTCGCGCGAGGGCGGCCTGACGGTGACGCAGGGCTATCTGACGCGCTTCCCGAAGATCGACGCCATCTTCGCCATCAATGATCCCCAGGCGATCGGCACTGATCTGGCCGCACGCCAGCAGCAGCGCACCGGCATCATCATCACCGCGGTCGACGGCGCACCCGACATCGAAGCTGCGCTGAAGGATCCGGCCTCGCAGCAGGTCCAGGCCTCGGCCTCGCAGGATCCGTTCTTCATGGCGCGCCGCGCCGTGCAGATCGGCGTCAACATCCTCAATGGCCAGAAGCCGGCCTCGACCGTCGAGCTGCTGCCGTCCAAGCTGATCACGCGCGACAATGTCGGCGAGTACAAGGGCTGGACCTCGGAGCGGAAGGAATAGGCTCCAAGCCACATGACACCTCGGCAAGCGCCGCCCTCATTGGGCGGCGTTTTGTTTGGAACAGTCTGACTGTGGGCGATGAAACCCGCAGGCGAGCAGAATGAGCGGGACGGACTCGCGCCTCGACGCGAGATATGGCAAACAACGGCATCGACGGAGGAATTCAACCTGCGCTGGCAGGGCCTGGACGGGCGGTTCCTCCCAGTTGGGGATGAATGCCTATGGCTGCGACGCTCGATGATCTCTTGCCTGCGATGATCAAGGCCGGCGATGCCGGACTGAGCCTTGCCAAGATCAGGACGACATTCGGCGGCAAGGCGGCAGCGAAGAAAGT
>JBARNF010000265.1:0-13233 GCA_049802835.1 Bradyrhizobium sp. | reverse complement strand
AACGGGGAGAGGGAGCGTACTGAGTTCGGCGAGCATGCTCGCGCCTAAACTCCTTTGGCGAGCCTCACGCCTTGAAATACGCGATCTGCGTCGTGGTCGCGAGCAGACGGCCCGACGGCGACCACAGTTCGCCGTGCTGGTCCTGATAGCTGCGGTTGAAGATCCTGGCGTCGGCGGTCGCGAGCACATGCGTGATGTCCTCGGCCGCGAGTTCCTCACGGCTGACGTGGAAATAGGTCGTCAGCGACACCGTGCCGAATGGCACCAGCTCGCCGCGGGCATGGAAGACGCGCCCGAAGAACGCATCCGACATCGCCAGCAGCGACAGGCAGTCGAGCTTGCGCGGCTTGCGGTCGGAGATCCACAGTCTGGAATAGCTGCTGTGCGGCTCGCCCGTCGCTGACGCGCCGAACGCGGGGCGGCCCTCGACGAAGCGGAAGTCGTACTGCTTGGTCCACGACATGTTCGTATCGGGATGGCGCCTGACCTGATCGAACGGGGGCGCCTCCGGCTTGACCGCCGGCTGGTGCGACCAGGACGGCCGGCGCTCGGCGAAGACAGCGGTGGCGAGCGTCGCCGCATCCGCATCGCCCTGGCTCAGCTCGACGCACCAGTGCTGCGACGAGCGGTTGGCCTTCACCAGTCGCACGTCGAGATCGAAGGCCCCTTCCGTGATCGGCGCGCAGTAGTTGACGGTCGCCGCCAGCGGATCGCCCTGGACTTGCGGATGCTCGATCAGCGCGCGCAGCACGGTCGCCGCAGTGGCGCCGCCGAACGGACCGACGAAGGCCCAGTAGTCCGGACTGGTCCGGCCCTGCCAGCGGCTGTCGCCGGCGGTGACGCGGGTGGCGTCGTCGAACAGGTGGCTTGGCGCGGTCTCGGTCATGCAATCCTCCTGGCGATCATCGTATGACGGTCGTCAGGTGAAAAGCAATTCGAGCCGCAGTCCAATGACGTCACAGGTCATTGAGGAGCCGAGAGCGGCGGACTTGGCCGCTCACGCCCGCTGCGCATGCACCGGTGTTGCCGCAATGGGGCCGACCGGCACGTTCCAGATGTCGTCGGCATATTCGCGGATGGTGCGGTCGGAGGAGAACCAGGCCATGCGCGCGACGTTGAGGATGGAGGCGCGGGTCCACGCCGGGACGGTCTGCCAGCGCGCATCGATGCCGCGCTGGGCCTCATAGTAGGAATCGAAATCGGCCGAGACCATGTAATGATCGAGATGGCGCAGCGCGTGTGCGATCGGCTCGAAGCGGCCGGGCTCGCCCGGCGAGAACAGGCCGGATGCGATTGCATCGATGGCACGTGCCAGCCGCGGCGAGCGGTTGATGATATCGCTGGCGTCGAGGCCCTGCTTGCGCCGGAGCATGACGTCGCCGGCCTCCATGCCGAAGATCGCGATGTTGTCAGGCCCGACATTGTCGCGGATCTCGATATTGGCGCCGTCGAGCGTGCCGATGGTGAGGGCGCCGTTCAGGGCCAGCTTCATGTTGCCGGTGCCGGAGGCCTCCATGCCTGCGGTCGAGATCTGCTCGGAGAGGTCAGCCGCGGGAATGATCGCTTCCGCCAGGCTGACATTGTAGTCGGCCAGGAACACGACCTTCAACCGGCCGCCGATCGCCGGATCGTTGTTGACGATCTCGGCGACGTCGTTGATCAGCTTGATGATGAGTTTGGCGTAGCGATAGCTCGCCGCCGCCTTGCCGGCGAAGATCTTCACCCGCGGCACCCAGTCAGCTTGCGGATTGTCCTTCATGTCCTGATACAGCGCGACGGCCTCGATGATGTTGAGTAGCTGCCGCTTGTATTCGTGGATGCGCTTGATCTGCACGTCGAACAGCGCGCCCGGATCGAGGCGGACGTTCATGCGTTCGCTGATGAGGCGCGCGAGCAGGATCTTGTTGTGGTGCTTGACGGCGCGAAACTTCTGGTGGAAGGCGCTATCGCTGACGTAGCTCTCGAGGCTCGGAAGCAGGGTCGGATCGTCGACGATGGCGTCGCCGCACGCTTCCCGCAGCAGGCTGGTCAGCTTCGGATTGGCCAGCATGAGCCAGCGGCGGAAGGTGATGCCGTTGGTCTTGTTGGTGATGCGCCCGGGATAGAGATGGTTGAGATCGTGGAACACGGTCTCCTTCATCAGGTCCGAATGCATCGCCGAGACGCCGTTGATGCGATGCGAGCCGATGAAGGCGAGCTGGCCCATGCGCACGCGGCGTCCGCTCTTCTCGTCGATCAGGGACACCGAGGCGCGATAGTCGATGTCGCCGGGCGCGCGCTCCTCGGCCAGCGCCAGATGCTGCGCGTTGATGCGGTAGATGATCTCGAGATGCCGCGGCAGCAGCCGCTCGAACAGTTCGACCGGCCAGGTCTCGAGCGCTTCCGGCAGCAGCGTGTGGTTGGTGTAGGACAAGGTCGCGACCGTGACCTTCCAGGCCTCGTCCCAGCGGAAATTATGCAGATCGACAAGGATGCGCATCAACTCGGCGACCGCGAGCGACGGATGCGTGTCGTTGAGCTGCACCGCAGCCTTCTGCGACAGGCTGCGCAATTGTCCGTCGGAGCCGAGATGGCGCCTGACCAGGTCCTGCAGCGAGGCCGAGACGAAGAAATATTCCTGGCGCAGGCGCAGCTCGCGTCCCGCCGGGCTCTCGTCGTTCGGATAGAGGAATTTGCAGATCGCTTCCGCGCGCGATTCCTCAGCCGATGCGCCGAGATAGTCGCCGGAGTTGAACACGTCGAGCTTCAGCGGATCGGGCGAGCGCGCCGACCACAGCCGGAGCGCATTGACGTGCTGGCCACGCCAGCCGACGATCGGCGTGTCATAGGCGACGGCCTGCACGGTCTCGCCGGGATGCCAGATGGCGCGGGCGCGGCCCTTGTCGTCGATGTGCTCGACGCCGCCGCCGAAATGAACGTGATAGACCACCTCGGGTCGCTGGAATTCCCAGGGGTTGCCGAACGACAGCCAGACGTCCGGATATTCGTGCTGCCAGCCGTCGACGATCACCTGCCTGAACAGGCCGAAATCATAGCGGATGCCGTAGCCGATCGCCGGGATCTGCAAGGTCGACATGCTCTCCATGAAGCAGGCCGCGAGCCGCCCGAGGCCGCCATTGCCGAGCGCAGCGTCCGGCTCGCATTTGCGCAGGTCCGTCAGGCCGACGCCGAGATCGCCGAGCGCGGTCTCGAACACCTTCATCAGCCCCATGTTGTTGAGCGCGTCGGTGAACAGACGGCCGATCAGGAATTCGAGGCTGAGATAATAGACGCGCTTGCGCCCGGCGTCGTAGCTCTCTTTGTCGGCGGTCAGCCAGCGATGCACGATGCGGTCGCGCAAGGTCAGCGCTGCGGCATGGTACCAGTCCTGCGCCGTCGCCTGGCTCGCTTCCTTGCCGATCGCAAGGCGGAGCTTGGCGAGGACGTCGCTCTTGATCTCGGCGACCGCCAATTCGTCGACGGGCTGGCCAGAGGTGGCGAAGCTGCGCTGGGGCGGGTGGTCTGTCACCTTGGAAACCTGTGATGCTACGTGGAACCAGAAAAAAGCATACGATGGTTGCGTGCGGATCGAAACCCGGGGAAGGGCCGGTCCGCACAGCTAGGTGATGGAAAATTATGCAAGGTTCGGGCCGGGTTCCGGGAGCGGAACGGGGCGATCATGCTGCATGTGCACATCGTCTTCTCTCGTCATCCCGGCGTAAGCCGGGATCCAGAATCACCGGCCGAAGATCAGGCCCGACAGGTCGCTCCAATCGAGATTGTCTCTTTGGATGAGCTCGACCTTCCAATCGCGATGCCAGTTCTTCAGCTGCTTCTCGCGGGCGATCGCCTCGAGCGGCGTCGCAAAGCGCTCGACGTGAACGAGCCGAAAAACCCTGTACCTGCTGACAAACTTGGACCCTCGACCAGCACGATGCTCTTCCAGCCGCCGTCTCAGATCATTCGTCACTCCGATGTACAGCGTGCCGTGATGCCCGCTGGCGAGGATGTAGACCGTCCATGCGGCCTCGGTGCTCATCGGTCGTGCAACCAAACAGCTGCGGTGGGTCTGGATCCCGGCTCGGGGGCCGGGACGACGATAAATGAGCACTTCCCTTTTCTGCAGGAACAAATTAAGAACAATTTAGCAAGCGATCGTTATCTGTCGTTCGATTCGATCTCTCCAGACGCTCCCGGCATCAGCGCATCACGCGAGGATACCATGTCCACCACCTTCGATCCCCTGGCCCTGACCCGCATTGCCGATTTCGCACGCACCTTGACGCGGCTGCACAAGACCGCGCGGCGACGCGCCGTCGACGACGATCAGATCGACCGTGCGTTCAACGCCGTCTGCATGTCGGTCTGGGGCTACACGACCGACGACATTTCCGACGATCTGTTCTCGGCCACCGACCACACCTTCCTCGATGGCCTGGACGAGGGGCGGGCGCGCATCTTCGCCGCCGAGCAGGGCTATGATCTCGTCGACGACGAGGGCATGCTGACCGACTGGTGGGGCTTCTGCTGGATGATCCTGGCCGAGAAGCGCGGGCTGCTGACGCCGGACAACCGTGAGGCCGCGCGCGCCGCGATCGAGGAGAAATATCTCACCGCGCCGAACGTCATCGGCGTCATCGTCGGGCGTTAAAGACCGCGACCGTCATCCCCGCGCGCGCTTGCGCGACCCCGGAACCGCGAGCCGGGCAGCGTCGTCTTATCGCGAGCTCAATTCACATCCGCACGCTTCTCGCGGCTCGCCGCAGCCTTGGGTGCAATGCTCATCGGCGGCGCGACGCTGACATCGAGCTCGGCTGGTGCGGGCGCAGGTGGCACATCGGCGCCGACGGTGTCGGCACGCACCGGCGCGACCTTCATCTCGCCGAGCCTCGCGCGGGTATCCGAGTTCAACCCGGGATAGGACGCCACCGGCTTGAAATCGGCCGGCTGCTGACCGTTACCGCCGCGTGGGCCCGAATAGGCGACGAGCCCGTCGCTGGTCGCGACCACGTCGCCGGGGCGCAGCGAGGTGTCGAGCGACAGGTCGACCGGGGCGAGCCCGGCCGGATCGCGGCCATTGCAGGTGCAGTCGGCGCGCAGCGCCTGGCGGTAGGCGAACGCATTCTCGCTGTCGGCGTAGCGCTCGCCATTGGCCGCGGTGGCGTAGTCGATGTTGGAGCCGAAATAGACCTTGGTCGCGCTGGCCGGGCAGAACGCCTGGCACATCTGGACGGGTGAGGCGAGGCCGCGCGTCAGCGGGAAATAGCGGCCGTCGCAGCTGCGCACGCAGAATGCCGCGCCCGATCCGCTGCTGACCGCGCGCGGCTGCGGTGCGGCCTGCGGATTGGTGCCGAACGGATCGGAGAAGAAATTGCCCTGCGGGGCCTGGCGCTGCGAGGCCGGCTTGTTGAAGCCGCCAAACAGGAAATCGAACAGGCCCTGGGCCGCGGCCATCTCCGGCATCAGCGCAAAGGACGCGACGACGCCGATCGTGGTCGCGACCGCCACGCGGCGGGACGCCAGCCGAAACGACAACACGCTACGCAACGCCCACTCCATCGCCACCGCCAACATATTCACCGCAAAGCCCAGCCCGGAACACGGGCCAGCCCGCGTCCCGTCGATCATGTGCGATCGAACGGGCCATGCCCAAGGCATGGCGCCATCAGCCTTGCGGTAACCTTAACGGGCGTTGGTAAATGAGCCGTGTGCGCGGGTGTCGAAATGCAACGCGCGGCCGGCGTCTCAGAGGAATTCGTGCGCCTTGTACAGCGCCTGGAACGGCAGGCCGGCCTCGGCGAAGGTCTCCGCGGCGCCTTCCTCGCGGTCGACCATGGTGAACACCAGCGCCACCTCGGCGCCGGCCTCGCGCAGCGCCTCCACCGCCTTCATGGCCGAGCCGCCGGTCGTGGTGACGTCCTCGACCACGACGATGCGCTTGCCGGCCAGGGTCTCGTCCCGGGTGAGGCCCTCGATCGCAAGCCGGGCGCCATGTTCCTTCGGCTTCTTGCGGACGAAGAAGGCCGCGATCGGATGACCCTTGATCCAGGAGATCTGGGCGATCGCGCCGGCCAGCGGCACGGCGCCCATCTCGAGGCCGCCGATATAGTCGTAGCCGTCGTCCTTCAGCGCCTCATAGGTGAGCTCGGCGAGCAGGGTGGCGCCCTCCGGGTCCATCATGGTCGGCTTCAGGTTGAAATAGAAATCGCTCTTGCGGCCGGAGGCCAGCGTGACCTCGCCACGGCCGAACGAGCGCCTGCGGATGATCTCGAAGAGGCGGGCGCGGGAGGCGGATTTGGACACGGCGGTTTCCCCTGGGGGTCTTTAGGATTCTTGGGTGGCGCAATCTATCGGGGTCGGACGCCGGAGGCCAGTCGGCAGCCCGTCCCATCAACAACGCTACGTTTGGAAGCCGGCGCAGTTTCGAGCTAATGGGGAAGCCAGCCTGCAAGCAAGAACTTCCCGGAAGGACCGCTGATGACGATCGAGCTGCACACCTGGAACACCCCCAACGGCCGCAAGATCTCGGTCGCGCTGGAGGAGATGGGCCTGCCGTACCGTGTGATCCCCGTGGACATCACCAAGGGCGCCCAGATGGCGCCGGAGTTCCTGGCGATCAGCCCGAACAACAAGATTCCCGCGATCGTCGATCCGGACGGCCCCGAAGGCGCGCCGGTCAACGTGTTCGAGAGCGGCGCCATCCTGCTCTATCTGGCCGAGAAGACCGGCCAGTTCCTGCCGAAGCAGCTCGCCGAACGCATCCCGGTGTACGAATGGCTGATGTGGCAGATGGGCGGTTTCGGCCCGATGCCGGGCCAGGTGCATCATTTCATCGCGCTCACCAATGAGCAGGACCGCGCCTATGGCCTGAAGCGCTACATGGCCGAGACGGTCCGGCTCTACGGCGTGCTCGATCGCCGGCTGGCGTCACACGACTTCGTCGCAGGTCCGCTCTCGATCGCCGATTTCGCGATCCTCGGCTGGGCCTGGCGCCACCCGCGCCACAAGGTCGACCTGGCCGACTTCCCCCACGTCAAGCGCTGGTACGACACGCTGATGGCCCGGCCCGCGGTGAAGCGCGGCATGGACGCGAAGCTGGATTGATCGTTCATCGCGAGCGTTGCCGCATTGGCCACGACGCGCCGCATGGACGGCGCGCTTGCTCCCCCGCTGGCGGGGAAGGAGGCGTTCCACGAGGCGTCGGTTTGGAACGCAGACCGCCCCGGCCTCAGTTCTGCACGTAGGCGTCCGGATCGGGGCTGCTGCTGGGCTGCTTGAATGCAGCGCGCATGGCGGCCGGCATCGGATAGTTGAAATTGACCCCGGTCGGCGGGACCGGCGATTCGAACCACTTCCTGTAGAGCGCGTCGATCTCCGGGCTCTGATAGAGCTCGGCGGTGACGCGGTCGGCGATGGCCTTGAACGGCGCATCGTCCTTGCGCAGCATGATGCCGAAAGGCTCGGGCTTCGAGAACGCGTCGCTGCCGATCACGTAGGCCGAAGGCTCCTTGGACCGCGCGATCGCGACCGCGAGCTGGACGTCGTCGAGCACATAGGCCTGCGCGCGGTCGGTCTCCAGCATCAGGAAGGCCTCGGCCTGGTCCTTGGCCGGAACGATGTTGATGCCGAGCTTGCGCTCGACATTGACCTTGTTCAGCTGCGCGATGTTGGTCGATCCGGCAATCGCGACGGCGGTCTTGCCCTTGAGGTCGTCGATCGTCGCGATCGCCAGCGATTTCTTGGCCGCAAAGCGCGTGGCGCTGAGAAAGTGTGTGTTGGCGAAGGCCACGAGCTTCTGGCGTTCGGCGTTGTTGGTGGTGGATGCGCACAGCAGGTCGATCGTGCCGTTCGTCATCAGCGGAATGCGGTTGGAGGACGTCACCGGGACGGTTTCGACCGTGAGGTTGGGCAGCCCGAGCTCCTTCTTCACGGCGTCCGCGATCCGCGCGCAGATATCGAGCGCATAGCCGACCGGCTTCTGGTTACCGTCCAGGTAGCTGAACGGCACCGACGATTCCTGGAAACCGATCGAGATCCGGTTGGTCTCCTTGATCTTCTGCAGTGTGCCCGTCAGCTCCTCGGCGCTCGCAGCGTTCGCGGCAAGCGCTGCCGTCAGCAGAAATCCCCAGATGCGCATCGAAGCTTCCCCTTCAGAGCAATTCTCTTCGCACGCTGCAGCGGGCCGCACGTGCCGACCGTGACAGCCTCGCTGCGGCACGTGACGATGAAAAGGGATAAAAACGCCTCATGTCTCATTCCAAAAAGAGATCATTTGGCGCCAGCGGACGGCGTCTGGATCACGCGCGGCGCTAGCCCTGGAGCTGGCGGCCGAAGTCGCAGGTCCTGCGCGCCAGCTCGGCCATCGCGGCCGTGAAGGCCGAGGGCCTGTCGTTGCGATACATGGCCGCATAGGGCACCGCGGGCAGTGCCGGTTTGACGGGCACGATGGCGAGCTTTCCCTCCTCGAACAGGGGACGGAAACAGCGTTGCGGCAGGTAGCTGATGCCGAGGCCGGCCACCGCGAGTCCGACCAGGGCGGTCAGATTGTCGACGACAATGGCGCGCTTGAAGGAGACGCCGTTCGCCGTCAGCCATTTGTTGAAGAACAGCCCGGAGCCCGAGCGGCGGCCCTGCATCAGGATCGGATGGTCGCCGAGCTCGTCGAAACCGAGAGCCCGACGTGATCGGACCAGGCCGGGACGCGCGGTCCAGACGTTCTGGACTTCGGCCAGCCGGACCGATGTCACCTCTGGGTCCGAAAACACATCGGGGATCACGATGAGGTCGATACTGCCTTCGATCAGCCGATCGTACAGGCTGCGGCTGGTGTCCACCTCGGGCTCGATCGTCACCGCCGGATGAGCTTCGCGAATGGCCGAGACCAGACGCGGCAGCCATGTCAGCGCCGACAACTCCGTCGCGCCGAGGCGGAGACGGCGGGCCGGCGCCTGCCGTCCGTCCTTCAGCTCCAGGATCTGATCCTGCAACGCCAGCATCTGCCGGCCCAGCGCCAGGATCTGCTCGCCCCGCTCGGTCAGGCGCGCGCCACGCTGGCTGCGATCGAACAGCGGCGCGCGGGCCGAGGCCTCGAGCTCCTGGATGCGCTTGGAGATGGCCGATTGCGTCGTGTTGAGCTTGGCCGCGGCACGCTCGAAGGTGCCGAGCTCAGCGATCCAGTTCAAAGCCTCGAGCTGCTTCAGCGTGATCATGCCGATATTCGAAAAAGAGATGCGTTAGCATCTCTATTTATCTGTTTTCCGACTTCACGGCGAGTCCTACACCGCCGTATCACTTGAAGCGAGCGGCGACCGTCACATCCGGTGCCGCGATGGTGCGGGAGAGACCGATGAACGGTGCGAGCGACGGATCAGCGCGGATGGGCCACGGAGCAACACAACCCGGCGCCCGCATCGATCCTGCCACCATTGCGGCGTTCAAGACCGTCGCCACGGCCGTGATCAGCGACAATCTGGAGCGGTTGCCGGGGGCGGCGAGTTTGCGGCCGTTCTACAAAGGCCCGCCGATGGCCGGGATCGCGCTGACCGTCAACACGGCGCCGGGAGACAACCTCTTCATTCATCGGGCGCTCGATCTCGTGAAGCCGGGCGATGTCGTCGTCGTCAATGGCGGGGGCGACGAGACGCGGGCATTGGTGGGCGAGATCATCGCCGCCATCGCCGAGCAGCGCGGCGCGGCCGGGATCGTCGTCGACGGTGCGATCAGGGATTCCGGCGTGCTCATGAGCTCCGGCTTCCCGGTGTTCGCACGCGCCGTCAATCATCGCGGCCCCTACAAGAACGGTCCGGGTGCGATCAACGTGCCGGTGTCGATCGGCGGCATGATCGTCGCGCCGGGTGACGTGGTGGTCGGGGACGCCGACGGTGTCGTCGCCTTCGCGCCGGCGATCGCGCCTGCGCTGCTGGACGCCGTGCGCGCCCAGGAACAGCGTGAGGCGGAGATCATGGCCAGCATCCGCGCCGGGCGCTATCGCGGCGCCTATGCCAAATAGTTGATGACACGCGATCGTGTCGTGAACGGTTCGTCCGGTGCGAATGGTCTGGTTTTGCGCGACGTCGAACTGCAATGCCATCTCACGCCGATCGCCGTGTCAGCTGGCAGCCGGCGGCGCGACATTCAGCGCAGGCATCGATCGGTCGACGCGGCTGAAGACACCCGCCACGCTCAGAAGCAGTAGCACCAGCAGGCTCGTCGCCGCGAACGGAACGGAATGTCCGATCATGGCGAACAGACACGCCGACAGCGCGATCACCAGGCCGATGTCCAACGCTGCGACCGGCTCACCGGCGTCGGTCCGCGCCTTCCAGTGGATCGCGATCCCTGCCGCCACCATCGGCATGTCGTAGATCATCGCGTAGGGCGTGGCGACGATGCTGCCGATCGCGGCCAGCGCGATCGCCTGCCCGGTCGGGCCGCGCCGCCAGGCGCGCCAGATCAGGACGACGGTCACGCCGGACAACAGGAGCTGCAGCGCATAGCCGATGGCGGGCGGTGCGCCGATCGCGTGCACGCCGGCGATCACCGTCGGCATCATGTGGTCGAGGCTGGTCTGGTTGGCCTGCAGCAGCGACTGATAGCTCGGAAAGCCTTCGATCCAGCGCAGCCAGATCGCCCCGTCGAGCGCAGCGCTGGTCACGGCAACGACGAGCAGTGTCGTCGCGATGGCGGCCAGGATGGCGCGCCAATTGCGCGAGGCCAGCAGCACGACCGGCATCAGCAGCACGAATTGCGGCTTGTAGGCGAGCAGGCCGAGCAGGATGCCGGCCGCGGCCGGGCGACTTGAAAGAAGCCGCAACCCGCCGATCAGCAGGGCGGCCGAGAGAAAGCCGTTCTGGCCCGTGATCACGTTGATCAGGGTTGTCGGCGCGGCGAGCAGCGCGAGGCCGGCGATCGAGCGCCAGGCGCGTCCCACGGTCGCCACGACGTAGAGCGCGAAAGTTCCCGTGATCCAACAGACATAGGCCATCGGCAGCGCCATCATGCCCAGCGGAATGAGCACGAGCAGGAAGGTCGGCGGATACGGATAGGGGAAGCCGCCACCATTGAGCCCGGAATCCAGCTTCTGCTGATAGTCGGCGAGCGCGAACGGATCGTAGATGCGCGCGCCCGACAGCGCCGCGAACTTGCCGAACGACCACAGGCCGGAGAAATCGCCGAACGCCGGCTGTGGCGATGACAGCCACCAGCTGACGAGATAGAGGCCGTTGTAGAGGCAGAGCGCGATCAGCAGGATCAGGATCGCGCGACGATCGCGTGTCTGGCCGGATGCTGCGAAGGGAGGCGCGGTCATGGGACTATGCTGGGCCAGCGTGTTCGTCGGGCGACGCGCGACGTTGAGTGGAGTTGCGACGACCGGGATCGTGACGCGATCGCTCGCGTGGCGCCCGTTCGGAAAGTCTTGCCCGAGCCCGCTGCACGCCGTGTTACCGATCCGCCGGCCACGGGCGGCCCGATCGCTTCATGCCTAACGAATGGTGAAGTCACCGCGCTGCGGCGGATGATGACCGGGGTCGCATGCGTCCCATGCGCAAATTGCCCGTCGGGTTACTTTGTCGCACCTCGATCACGTTGCATCGTCGGGCAAATCAACTGCACATTTCCGCCCGTCCCGCCGCTGCATGAGGGGCGTTTCGCGAACGTCACGGACCGTTGGCAGTGGGATGCGATGGGTGTGTCTTGCTGCAGCATGGGCTGACCGTGCGGACGAACAGTGGGGCATGCACGGTCAAGTCGCGCGGTCCTGATATCCCGATGCTGATATCAACTCACGACGAAGCTTCGCTTCGCGTGGGGATGGTGGCCAACAAGCCCGGCGCACCAGGGAGAACGCGAAGCAGCCGTTAAAGCCGTCGCGCAGGGAGGGCCGGGTCATCCGGCTGAACCTGTGGTACCTGCCGCCTGCATTTTTTTCTGCAGGCGGGCCACGGGCCTCAGTCGAGGTCCGGCCTTCCCTGCGCCCTCATCGAATTCTGGAGGGCATGTTGCTGGCATCACTCGGGCAGATCGTGCCGCGAGAAGGCGGAGGCATGTCCTCAAGCTGTGTGACAGGTTAAGCGAGGCCGTCGTCGTGAGATCCCGTGAACGTTCATGCAAACCCAGCGTCACCGCCCGCGCAGGCGGGCGATCCAGTATCCCAGAGGCCTGAATGAGGCCCCCGGCTGGTCGTCAGGTGAAACAATGTGGGCTGGTGAGTACTGGATTGCCCGCCTGCGCGGGCAATGACGGAGGAGATCTCAGTGCGTGCCGTTCAATGCGCCTCGTCCCAATTGTTGGCGGCGCGGGCGTCGACATGCAGCGGGACCGACAGCAGGACGGCCGGGAACGGCGCGTCCTGCATCACGTGCTGCACCACCGGCAAGGTCGCGGCGACCTCGTCGTCGGGGACCTCGAAGATCAACTCGTCATGCACCTGCAGCAGCATCTGCGCCGAGAGTTTCTTCTCCGCGAGCGCATCCTCCACCCGTGTCATGGCGCGGCGGATGATGTCGGCCGCCGTCCCTTGCAGCCGCGCGTTGATCGCGGCGCGCTCGTTGAAGGCGCGCACCGAGGCGTTCGACGCCTTGATCTCCGGGTAATGGCACTTGCGGCCGAACAGCGTGACGACATAGCCGTGCTTGCGGCAGAATTCCTTCGTCGTATCCATGTAGTCGCGGATGCCGGGGAAGCGCTCGAAATAGCGCTTGATGTAGGCGCCCGCCTCCTCGCGGGCGATACCGAGCTGGTTGGCGAGGCCGAACGCCGAGATGCCGTAGATGATGCCGAAATTGATCGCCTTGGCGCGGCGGCGGACTTCGCTCGGCATGTCCTTGATCGGCACGCCGAACATTTCGGACGCCGTCATCGCGTGAATGTCGAGGCCGTCCTTGAAGGCCTGCTTCAGCACCGGGATGTCGGCGATCTCGGCGAGCAGGCGCAGCTCGATCTGCGAATAGTCCGCCGACACCAGCTTGTGGCCGGGCGTCGCGATGAAGGCGCGGCGGATCTTGCGGCCGTCCTCAGTGCGCACCGGGATGTTCTGCAGGTTCGGCTCGTTCGACGACAGCCGGCCGGTGGTGGTTGCTGCCAGCGCGTAGGTGGTGTGAACGCGATGGGTCTGCGGATGCACGTAAGTCGGCAGCGCGTCGGTATAGGTCGATTTCAACTTCGAGACCTGCCGCCATTCCAGAATCTTCTTCGGGAATTCATGACCGAGTTCAGCGAGTTCATCGAGCACCTGCGCCGAGGTCGACCAGGCAC
>JBARNF010000264.1:0-3018 GCA_049802835.1 Bradyrhizobium sp. | reverse complement strand
GTGTGTACTATGCCTTCATCCAGTTCGCCGGCTTCACGATGGGTAAGGCCGTGTCGCAGTTCGACGCGCCCTGGACCAACTATCCGGGCAACAACTTCGACGGTCTGTGGGGCGGCGGCGGCAGCGTCACCGGCGTCAACCAGCTGACCTACACCGCCGACTTCGGCTCCGGCATCACGGCGGCGATCTCCGCCCAGGAGCAGGCTCTCTATTACACCACCAACATCTGGAACACTTCGACCCAGAGCGCAGGCGGTGTGTTCGGCGGTGGCTACGGCACCAACTCGATCGGTGGCCAGGTTGCTCCCGATATCGTCGGCATGGTCCGCGTCGACCAGGCTTGGGGTCTGTTCCAGGCGTCGTTCGCGGCGCATGACAACCACGCCGGCTACTACGGCGCCGCCGAGACCTCCGGTCACCCGTCCGACAAGTGGGGCTGGGCTGGTCAGCTGGCTCTGTCGATCAAGAACATCCCGACTGGACCTGGCGACACGATCAACATCCAGGGCGTCTACACCAACGGCGCAACCCGTTACAACGCCCAGAGCCTCGTTCCGACCACCTACCAGATCTTCGGTGGTTCCTCGACTGCCTATCAGAGCGTCGGCTTCGCTGGCGTGTCTGACTCGGTGTTCGGCGCTGGTACCGCTCAGGAGCTGACCACGAGCTATGGCTTCCGCGGTGGTTTCACCCACAACTGGAACGCCAACTGGAACACCGCGATCTACGGGTCGTGGGCTGCTCTGCGCTACAACGGCAATGCCAAGGCTCTGATCTGCGGTGGCGCTGGCATGACGGGTCTGGGCATCACTGCTGCGAACTGCAACCCGGACTTCAACATCTCCTCGCTGGGCCTGATCACCCGCTGGACTCCGGTCAAGAACCTGACCTTCTCGGGCGACGTGGCTTGGACCAACCTGGACCAGAAGTTCACCGGTAATGCCACTCTTGCGACAACGAGCGGTGCGTCGGCGAAGCCGGCGACTGTGTACCAGCTGAAGGACCAGAACTCGGTCTCGATGATGCTGCGCGCTCAGCGCAACTTCTGATCCCGATCGACTGATCAGGGATCGACGACCCCCGGCAGGCAACTGCCGGGGGTTTTTGTTTGTCCAAGGCAAACTTGGTTCAAGGCAAACTTGGTTCAAGGCAGACTTCGTTCATGAGCCTTCCTGGCTTGTTGCCGGCTCGGCGTCCCCCCCCCCCGGATGCGTTGGCGAGCGTGACAGGATTTGCATCGAAAGCCGTCGTCGAACGGGAACGCTGGCGGCAGCGACGCTTCGCTGAGGGCGGTCCGGACGGGATGAGTGTCGAGACCGGTCACGCCGTTCCGGTGGCTTCCAAAGTCCCAAGCGACCGCCGCCTGAGTGCGGCGAAACGGACGAGGAGCCGGCTGACCGTCGAAAAATCCTGCTTTTTCAATTACCTGGCAGAATGTTGGTACTTTCTTATAAAAGGTGTTGAAAATAGATGAGTTGATAAGATAATTCTCAAGCACTGTGGATTTGGCCGATGCTTGAAGTGAGGGCACCGACAATCCAGACCTGCTGATCTGATGTTAAACCTCCGAAACCTCCGGCGATGCCCCGCTGGAGGTTTCTTCGTTTTGGCCTTGCCTCAGTCGCGGACAACGCGCTCGGGCCTGATCCGGCCGGGCCCCGGACGTTCGGAATAAATCCCGCGGCGAACCGATACGAAAGTCGGAGGTAGGGCGCGAGTCCGGGCGAAACCGGCTCCGCCGAATCAAAATATCCTGACACTTCGCTTGACGAAAATTCCCGGGTGGTCACTCTGACAAACAGATGACGGATGCAAAAGCCGTCCCGGGTGAGGAAGCGGTGTATGATGAGGCCGGAAGGTTTTCTGCGAGCATTGGGCCCGTGGTCCGAAAAGGAAGACCTGTGCGACGCGTTTACGCGTTTGCTGGAGACCACGCCCGAAGGTGGCGTGGAGTTCGCCGAGTGTCTGGCGGTTGCGCAGCGTATCAATGGTGAGGACGCGGACTCCTGGTATCGGGAATGGATGCGCTGCGCCGACGCGATGCGGGCCGGCGCTTCTGCCATGGCGGATGCGGGCGCCCTGGAAGGTGGGCGGAGCAAATGGGTTCGCGCGATCGACTATTATGATGTCGCGGCATCGGCCTTTGGCAGTTGCACCGTGCGGCAGCAGGCTGTTGCCGCCGGCATCCGCGATTGTGCCATCGACTACCTCAGCCACGGCGTCCCGTCGGGAGAGGTGGTCACGATCCCCTGGCGAACCGACTATCCGCTCGAGGCTTACTTCCTGCCGGCGCCCGATCGGCGCGAGCCGGCACCGACGGTGATCTGCATCTGCGAGCCCGGCCGGCGGAAAGAGAAGTCCCTGCTCATGCTCGCGGGCCATGCTGCACAGCGCGGCCTGTCCTTGCTCGTCGTGGATCTGCTGGGTCCGGGTCTGGCCAACCGATTCGACGAGATCGTCGGCCATCGTGATCTCGAATCGGCGATTGCCAGTGTGATGGACTATGTTTCGGCCCGCGACGATGTGGATGACGCGCGGATCGCGGTTCTCGCCGACGATTGGAGCTCGTCCTTCGTGGCGCGCGGCATCGTTCTCGACCCACGTTACGCCGCGGCTGTTTGCGACGCCGGGCTGTGGGACATTCATGAGCGTGTTTGTCTGTCGCATCGATTGACGCCGAGCGAGCGTGCGTGCCGGCCGGGGGCGAGTGATTGCCGTGTCGCGCGCCAGATCATGTGTCCGCTTCTGGTGGCGCTGCCAGAGCGGGGATGGCTGCGCGCCGATATCGCAACACGCCTGGTCGCGCAGATGAAGCGCGAGCATCCGGACGTCACCCTCAAGATTTTCTCGGGTTGCCAGGCGGCGCCGGACGAAGCGCAGGCCAACGCCTTCATATTCGATTGGATCGCCACGCGTCTCGCCTGCGTGCCGAACCGGCAGAGCTGACGGGCCGCCACGAAGCGACCCTCAGATTCCGAGCGAGACTCGGGCGCTTGCTTTCTCGAAGCGTTCCTTGAG
>JBARNF010000263.1:0-5221 GCA_049802835.1 Bradyrhizobium sp. | reverse complement strand
CAGATGCGCATTATCCAACACTTGGCGCGGTACCGGATTTTCCCGCCAGACGCACCGCGTAGACACACTCGCTCCCGTTGTAACTCGACACACAGCCCTCGCTCGGTAGCACGGGGACGTGCGCCAGCGACACAGGGCGCAGCGGCTAAGAGCACCTGCAGGCGCACGCCCCGCACCCTGCACCCCACATTCGCCAGCAGGGAAAACGAAACGGCTTCGCCGCGCGCTCTGGTACGGCAGGGATGAGAGTTGGAGCGTGCCCGGTCGGGTGGAACCAGCGAGTTCGTACAGCGGCCTGGAGGCGCCCAAACCGGGTCTCTATTGGTGCCCAGGAGAGGATTGTCTTGGTCTCTCGGTAAACTAAGTGAATTCACCCGCTTAAGACCAAGTCCGAGAGGGCCATCTGTACCACCTCTGCGTAGGCGTGACTGGGGTTTGTCCCGCCGGCGAGCGCTGGGCGGAGCAGCAGATCCGGCAGGCGAGGATCCCTGTCTTGTCCTGTGAAGGTCCTTGCATTCGCGGCGAGATCGCCCGACTCGCCGGCAATCTGGTCGCGGCGCAAAAGCCCTACGCGCGCGCGTGCCATGCGGAGACGTTCTTTGTCCCGTATTCCGCCATGGCGCGTTGGGTCAGGCAGGCCGACAGGGTCGTCATGATCGACGGCTGCTTTCTCAAATGCCACGGCAGGGTGTTGAAAGAGCTGATCGGCGAGGAAAACATCATCCAGTTCGATGCCCTGCCCTTGCACAAGAAACACGGCGACGTCTTCCTGATGGACGATGTCCCGGAAGCCGAGCGCAAGGAGGTGGCGCGGCAGGTCGCCGACAAAATCTTGCGAATGCTCGAGACGGATCGGACGGCCTAAAGTAGGACAACGTTGACGACTATCAGGTTCGTCAATCGCGGCGGTTCGTGGCTGGAGCCCTGCCGAAGCAACAAGGGCTGATACAGTTATTACCAATTCCATTCCGTCTTATTGATCCAGCTCAAGACAGTGCCGTTCGCAGTTTCTTACTGAATTTCAAAGACCCAGAACGATGCCTTTCTTGAACAGACTGCCGCCTGTTGGCGGCCTGCTACTACGAGCCCGGTCCGGAGTTCGCCGAAGAGAAGGTCTTCGATTCGATGGTCGATGCCGCAGGGCCGATCGATCTGGAGCTTGCGGCGCGCGCGGGTTGGCTTGGCGAAGCTTTTGCCGCCGCCGCCGCCGACTGGCCCTCGCTCACCAGCATTCGGGCCTGCTGCACGCGCCCTCATAAGCAAGACACGCGGCTGTCGCGACCGTGCCGATTGTGAGCAGAAGATCGAAGAAGTCTCGTGACCGAAGAAGAGATCGTCGCGTTTATCCAGACGTTTCAGTTGGGGCGCGTATTGCAGGTATCGGTGTCGGTCGCCGGCGCGACAACAGGGTCGCCTTCGATCGGAATGAACCTCCAACGATATCGGTCCGCGAACAGGTCCATGCGCAGAACGCCGAACGAATGGTGACTATAGAATTCGTGCTCGTCCTTCCATTGATGTTCGAAATCGATCTGGTACAGGGGAGCTCCTCCCGTTCCTACGATAAACGAACGAATTCCCTTGTCGGCTGGCTTGGCGTCCGCATCCAGGCGCTTGAACTGTTCGTAATGATGGTCATGTCCGGTCAGCACGACAGAGCCACCGCGGTCGTAGAGAATCCGATACGCTTGTTTCATTATCTTCGTCGAGCTGCAGTAATTGGCGTCCGCGTCGGGCCGACACAGAGGCGCGTTCGACCGTTTGCAGGGCAGCCCCGCGACCCCATCGCAATCCCCATGTCCGTGCCAACCGGAGCTGAACAGCGGCCTGTGCCAGAACGCCAGCACGCAAGGCGATTTCTTTTCCTCGAGCTGCCGACTCAACCAATCGAGCTGGACTTCCATAAGGGGGCCGTCGAGCTCACTGTTCAGCCCGAATAGACGCCACGGCCCGGTCGCCGGATCGGGAAAGCCAACCTCGTAGTAGCCCAGCTTCTTCTTTTTGGTTGGATCCTGCTGAAAGACCCAGCGATTGCTTTTCTTCGCGAAAAACTCGTAGTAGCGCAAGCCTGCATCCGACCCCACGTCGTGGTTGCCGAGAGCCGGCAACAAGAGGTCCTCGACTTTGAGATTTACGAGCTCGAGTTTCGCGAGCGCGCCCCACCAGCTGGCCTCGAAGCATTCGAAAGAATTGGGTGATCCGTTCTCGTATGCGAGATCGCCCAAAGCAATAACGCGCACTGGAATGTTCTGCGCATCTGCCTCCCTGACGTGCCGGGCGAGCAGCGCGGCTGTCGCCTCGTGTTTTTGGTGCAGCTGCTCGGTTCCGCACAGCGCAATATCGCCCGCTGCAAGCAAAATGCCGAGAGGCTTCGGGGCCCGGTGTATCTCTTGAGCGCGCACCGCGCCGACATGGCAGGCCACTAACATCGACGCGGCTGTGACGAAGATCCGGCGACGAGACATGATCAGCCGCTCCATTGAGCCCATATAATCCAAATATTGATGTGAATGAAACCGCCTCCATGGCAGCCTCGCGCAGGATATCCCGGCGGCACTGGCACCGAAATCGAAGACTGGCAATCGGCTTGTCGGCGCGGACCGCATGCCGCGTTGTCTATCGATGATCTAGATCAAAGCGACGTGACGGAAACACCCTTAGATTTTCTATCCATCCGCCGCTTGAGCGGGCCCGAGGAATATACGCCTATAATTCCCAATCCTGGGAGCGTCAGCGCGCGGTCCGCACCATGCTTCCAACCGGGGCTGAGGATTCGACCGAAAAATTTCGGGTCCAACCCGAGCCTCAGAGGCAGGCGGGCGCCTACCATTGTCGCCATTTCCATGTCGCCGGCATCCATGTCCGGGTGGAAAGCGATTTCGATCTCAACTCGGTGCCCTTCAAGGACGAACTCACCGCGTTTGCGGCAGGTGCGCAGGGGGGTGACAACGTCACCCTGCGCCATTGTTTTTACATGCCGGATTTCAGCGCCGAAGAGCTGGGTGCCGTACTCTATCGCAAGGCGCCCTGGATCATCTCCCGCAAGAATGGGAACTGGTTCTACCGAGGCGTCTCATCCGACGGCGATGATCCGGAATTGCATCGGATCGCCGTCTTCAATTCGCACCACACGCACGCAACGGTCTATAGCCCGCCGGGCTACGCGAACCACCTGAAGACCGTTGGATGGCACTCGCTCTCCCTCCTGCCGACCGACCAAATATGGCTCGCACCCGTGTTGGCGGATCGCGGCGCGGTGCTGCTGCATTCCGGCGCGGCGATCCTCAACGGCCGTGGATTGATGTTCGTCGGTCATTCGAGCGCCGGCAAGTCCACCACCATGACGATGTTGAAGGACCGCGCCGAGATCTTGTGCGACGACCGCAATGTCGCGCGACGGTGGACAAGCGGCTGGCGGCTGCACGGAACGTGGAGCCACGGCGACGTGGCGGATGTGTCGTCGACCTCCGCGCCGCTTCACGCGATCTTGTTCCTCCAACAGGACACGCATAACGACATCGTTCCGATAACCGATCGCAAGATGCGTTGGCGGCTTTTGCTCGCGACGCTGATCAAACCGATGGTCACGGCAGAGTGGTGGCGGAAAGAGCTCGACGTGATCGAGCGTATCGTGAACGAGGTGCCGTGTTACATGATGCGTTTCGACAAGAGCGGTGCGATTGTCGGGAAACTGGAGGAGCTGACGCGAGGTTCGGGCCCGGTACATGGTCTCTCCGAGACGAGGGCTGGTCCGTGAACGAATTCGTCAGACGCGCCGATCGATCGAGTAAATCTTTCGCGTCGCGCCTGCCTGCGCTCGACATCGAATTGACCGAGCGGTGCAACAACGACTGCATTCACTGCTGCATCAATCGTCCGGCCAATGATGCGGACGCCCGCGCCCGCGAGATGACGACGGCGAGGGTCAAGGACGTGCTGTCTCAAGCCGCCGCTCTCGGCTGCCTGCAGGTGCGGTTGACGGGGGGCGAGCCGCTGCTGCGGACGGACTTCGACGACATCTACGTGTCCGCGCGCCGATTGGGGCTGAAGGTCTTGCTGTTCACCAACGGCTGTCTCATCACGCCGCGCATCGCCGATCTGTTCGCGCGGATCCCACCGCTGGTGCCGATCGAGATCACCGTTTACGGAATGTGTCAACAGACGTACGAAGCGGTGACGCGCAGGCCGGGATCGTTCGAGCAGTTTCGACGCGGCATCGGCTTGTTGTTGCAGCGCAATGTTCCGTTCGTCGTCAAATCGGTGATCCTGCCGCAGAACAAGCACGAGATGCAGGAATTCGAGACGTGGGCGAAGACGATTCCCTGGATGACCGGGGCGCCTGCCTACGCCATATTCCTGGATCTGCGAAATCGCCGCGATGACATGGGGAGAAACGCGGCCATCGAGTCGCTGCGGATGTCCGCGGAGGACGGGCTGGAGCTGCTCACGCGCGACGCGGCGGGGTACCGGGCAAAATTGGCGGAGTTTGCATCCAAGTTCATGGCGCCATCAGGCGACAGCCTGTTTGGTTGCGGCGCCGGCGATTGTATCTGCATCGATGCCCATGGGCGCGCCCAGCCATGCATGGGCCTGCGGGCGCCGGAACTGACAATCGAGATAGGTGCCGAATCCGTCGGTCGGCAGGGGGAGCCCTCGTCTGCGGTCGGCACGCCCGGAAGCAACGCCGCGGCGGTCGGGCTCGAGGACGCGCTCGCCCAATTCTCCCGGCTCACTACGATACGCGCGAAAAATCCCGAATATCTGCGGCGGTGTGCGCGATGCGTTCTCAAAGGGTTGTGCGAGCAATGCCCGGCCAAATCGTGGGCCGAGCATGCGGATCTGGATACCCCGGTCGAGTACCTGTGCGAGGTCGCACACGCGCAGGCGCGTTACCTGGGTTGGCTAGGCATCAACGAACAGGGATGGGAGGTCACGGATTGGCGAGAGAGAATGAATAGTTGGCAGCATGCCGGCATCGGGCATACAGCACCGGTGACGACGATGGGTTCAATAGCAGCCGTCAAAGGAGAGACGAGATGAGCAAGAGCGAAAAGAAGACATGGCAGAAGCCGGAACTGGTCGTTTTGGTCCGCAGCAATCCGGAAGAGACGGTGCTCACGGCCTGCAAGGTGACCACCAATCCGCCGACCTCCGGACCGTCGAGAGGATCGTACCAGTGTACCACGCAGCTCGCCTGTTTCGCGACCGGCACCTCTTGATC
>JBARNF010000262.1:0-4261 GCA_049802835.1 Bradyrhizobium sp. | reverse complement strand
GAGGAGGAGATCGGCAGCCCGCGTATTGCCGATTTCGTCGCTGCGCATCGCGAAAAGTTGAAGGCCGATTTCGTGGTCACCGCCGACGGCCCGATGCATCCCTCGGGGCGGCCGACCATGACCTATGGTGTGCGCGGCATGTGCTCGTTCGAACTGCGCGGGAGGCACGCCAGCCGCGACGTTCATTCCGGCAACCTCGGCGGCATCGTGCCGAATCCGATCTGGACGCTGGTGCATCTGCTCGGGACGATGAAGAATGCGGCTGGCGAGATCACGATTGACGGCCTGCATGACGCGATCGTGCGGCCGAGCGAGCTGGACGTTGCTGCGGTGAAGCGCCTGCCGCTCGATCTCGACGTCGCGAAGGCGAGCCTCGGTCTCATCCGCCTCGATGCGCCGGCGGAGCGCGGCTACTACGAACGTCTGATGTTCCACCCGACGCTCACCATCAACGGCTTCCATGGCGGCTATGGCGGCCCCGGCAGCAAAACCGTGCTGCCGCACGAAGCCTTCGTCAAATGCGACATCCGATTGGTCGAGGCGATGACGCCGGACGACATCCTGGCCAAGGTTCAGGCGCATGTGAAAGCGCATGCGCCGGAGGTCGAGTTCATCCCGCGCGGGGGCATGCTGCCGTCGCGCGTGCCAATGGATTCGCCATACGGCGCGATCATTCGCGACGCCATCGAACTCGCGCAAGGCGTGATGCCGCTCGAATTCCCCTGCACCGGCGGCAGCCTGCCGGACTACGTCTTCACCAAGATCCTGGGGCTGCCCGCCTTCGTCGTTCCCTACGCCAATGCCGACGAGGCCAATCACGCCCCGAACGAGAACATGACGATCGACTGCTTCTATAACGGCATCCGCACCGGGGCCGCGCTGCTCGACCGCGCCGGTGCGAACAAGAGCTAGTGTCGGCGGAACCTGTCGATCACGATTCATGCCGCAGCGCAGAAGCCGTCATCGCGTGGCCACGAAAGGATGGCATGGAGACCACGTTCCGTCACGTTGCGGTCGAATCAGCCGCGCGCGGCGAGATCGCGCATGGATTAACGCAGTTGATATCGCCTAATCTCGAAGGGGATTAGTAACCGTTCGCTTTAGGGCTCGGAGCTGTCACATGCACGACCCCGTTGACCAGCCCAGTCATCAGCCGAGTTCCGATGTACATCGGGTTGGCGGTGAACCGGACTCTGACACACGGACCCATGCGGGTTCATCCCATGCGGTTCCACTGATCCAGCTCGACCGGTCACCTGCAATTGAGCCCGAGGCGGGCCTCGAACACGCGAGTGGTGATCACGGCGTGATCAGCCAAGAGGACCGGGATAAGCCACCGCTCGTCATCCCGACCATGTGGCGTTGATCACGGTCGTTTGTTCTCGACGGAGGAGGACTTGCCTTCGCTCGACACCAAGGTCGAGAAGGTCACCGTTCGGGCAGCCCTCCGCAGCGCCAAGCAACTGATCCGTGGAGTTGACCGTGTAGCGGTATTCCTGGCTGGGTCGGGAACCGGTTTGAGGGCAGCAACCTCCGGTAACAACCGGATACCCGCGACTCACCTAGTGTAGTACACAAAACGAAGCCCTTCTTGGGGCGTTTCCTCCCTGGACTTGGGCCGCCTGCACTTGATCGTGCTGGCGGCTCCTTTCTTTTGGAGGTTGGTCGGATCAGCTCTGGTCGTCTTCCAGTTGGACGCAGCGGCGTTCGGGCCCGTCGCGTTCTTCGAAGCCGACGAAGCCGCCGGTGAGCCACAGCGCCCCGGTTCTGCAGCAGTGCAGGAAATTCTTTCGCATCGATCCCGCACGCGCGCCGCTCTCGATCGATTGGGCAGCGTCAGCCGTCCTTTCCATCGGCAGAGCGCGGGTCGCAGATCCCGCATATTCGATCCCGCGTCCAGCGCGCCCTCGGCACTGATGTTCGCAACGATCGAGAGCGCGATGTCCTCTCGCGATGCCCGGCGTAGTGGCGCCGTCCACCGTGACGCGCATCCGCTTCGGCCGCTTCTGCCACAGGCGCTGCGTCGCGGGGCTGGCGCACTGAGTGCTCCGGAGCGACAATGTCGATTGCGACAACAGGAGAGAGGACCGCCCATGGCGCGCAAGCTGATCGACATCTCCGTGCCCCTGCAGAACGACGTGCCGGCCGATCCGCCCGGCGCGCATCCGACCATCCAGTACATCGATCATCAGCAGGGGCTGCCGCGCATGCTGCAGTTCTTCGACGGGCTGAAGGCCGAGGATCTGCCGGATGGGCAGGGCTGGGCGGTCGAGCAGGTCAATCTCTCGACCCACAACGGCACGCATCTCGATGCGCCATGGCACTTCCATCCCACCATGAACCGCGGTGAACGCGCCTGGACCATCGACGAGGTGCCGCTGGACTGGTGCCTGCAGCCTGGCGTCAAGCTCGACTTCCGCGATTTCCCCGACGGCTATGTCGTGACCGCCAAGGATGTCGAGAACGAACTGAAGCGCATCGGACACACGCTGTCGCCGCTCGAGATCGTCGTGGTCAACACCTCCGCCGGCGCCCGCTTCGGCCAGGCCAACTACGTCAATTCCGGCTGCGGCATGGGCTATGAGGCGACGATGTATCTGCTCGAGCGCGGAGTGCGGCTGACCGGCACCGACGGCTGGAGCTGGGATGCGCCGTTCGTGTTCACGGCTAAGAAATACGCCGAGACCAGGAACGCCGCGCTGATCTGGGAAGGCCACAAGGCCGGCCGCCACATCGGCTATTGCCGCCTCGAGAAGCTGCACAATCTGGATCAGCTGCCGCCGACCGGATTCACCGTGTCGTGCTTCCCGGTGAAGATCGAACGCGCGTCGGCGGGCTGGACGCGGGCGGTGGCGATCATCGAGGGGTGAGGTAAGTCAAGCTCTGAGTTAGCTGTGATCTGCGGGACGTTGATCACAGATCGAGCGGCGATCGCGATGTACCTCGCCCCGCTTGCGGGGAGAGGTCGGATTGCATCGACAGATGCAATCCGGGTGAGGGGGTACAGGTCTTTCCGCTGACACTCCCCGTGCGTCTGCCCCTCACCCCGACCCTCTCCCCGTGAAGAACGGGGAGAGGGGGCGCACCATTGTCGGGGCGAAAGGTGGGGGTCTAACTTATCAGTTGCTGCATCGACCTCGCATCGACAACTTCTAGCAATCACACATCAGCATCACCTCGTTCCGCCTGAGCATCGGCAAGGTCCATGGCGGGTTGTAGAACGCGAGCAGTGGCGCGCCTGAGACGGTCAGTCCCTTGCGCTGCGCGTAGTCGCGCAGCTCGCGGGTCTTCTCGGCGATGATACCGTCGGAGATGGAGCCGGAAAAAGTGATCGCGACCATGCGCTGCGCCGGCTGCGCGGTCAGCTTGATCCGGGTATCCGTCGGCGGTGGCAAAGTGTCGAGCGACCAGTCGGATGGCATGACGAAGCTGACCAACCAGCGGTCGCTGCCGATTCCGTCTGCCGGCGCCGTGGTGGCTCCGGCAGCCTGCTGCTGCACCGGCGCGGTCATGGCGATCTTCATCTTTCCCTGGTTGGCGCCGAAGATGTAGCCCGCGACAATGCGGAAGCCCTCTTCGATCGCAGGTTTGCGCGTGCCCTGCACCTCGGCTTCCGCAATGATCATCGGCGCATAGGCGCGGATCTCGAATTCGCCGTCACGTGAGACGACGTCGTATTTGGGGTGTTCGACCCGGCTCATGATCGGTCCCGCGGCAATGGCGGCGCCGGCGAGCACCAGCACGACAATGCCGGCCAGCCATAGCAGCATGCGGCGTCTCATCGGTCGTGTCGGCTCGGTCATGGCGGTTGCGCCGTCTGGTTGGTGTCAACGAGGGAACGAGGACGAAGGTCCTGCGGATCAGGCGGCGTGTGTTCGCCTGCGGCCATCCTTCGAGACGCCCACCTTTCCTCAGGATGAGGTCTGAGTTCGTGGCCGCACGTCTGGCGAATTGGCGCTCCTCATGGTGAGGAGCGCCGCGCAACCGGTCAAGCCATCGCCAACAGTGGACGTTGCGGCGTCTCGAGCATGCGATTCCTCATCCTACCGCATCTGCTTCATCTGTCCGACTCCGGTCATGCCGGAGAAAGCAATGCAACGGGTTGCCGCAGAGCAGCCCGGTTGCCCGACAGGCGACGCAGCCTGGGCGCGAAGCGCAAGCTGCGCTGCTGGACAGCGTTTGGAGGCTCTCTCGAAGTCTCGATCGCCAATGCGCCGAAACCGAAAATTCTGCCGCGCGCTCAGCACGATCACCTCTGTCC
>JBARNF010000261.1:0-7968 GCA_049802835.1 Bradyrhizobium sp. | reverse complement strand
CTTCAAGAAGGTGTTCGGCGGGCTGGAGAGCAAGGTTACGCAGTACGAGTGGGACAAGGATGTCGCGCCGGGCATCACCGCGCTCGCAACGCCCGGTCACACGCCGGGTCACACCTCGTTCGCCGTCGCTTCGGGCAACGCCAAGGTCCTGATCCAGTCCGACGTCACCAACGTCCCGGAACTGTTCCTGCGCAATCCCGACTGGCACGTGGTGTTCGATACCGATGCCGAGATGGCGCAGGCGACGCGGCACAAGTTCTACGACATGGCCGCAGCCGAGAAGGCCAAGGTGATCGGCTTCCACTTCTCGTTCCCCTCGATCGGCTATGTCGAGAAGGACGGCGCCAACTACCGGCTGATTCCCGCACCGTGGAATCCGGTGATCTGAACAGGGATTTCCTCTCTCTCGCCGTCATTGTGAGCGAGGCGACGTGTCCGCCGAAGCCCAGAGGGTGAAGGCGGAAGCAATCCAGGAACCGGGTCGGGACTCTGGATTGCTTCGTCGCTACGCTCCTCGCAATGACGGAGGAGAGAGATCGTACAGGCAGGCCGCCATCGGGCGGCCTGCTTGTTTTTGCATATGCGAAATGCCGGGCTTTTCGCCGCTGCTGCAAACGCCTATGTCGAGACGTTCGGAATTCCGCAGGGCCTTGCATGTCGACCGACCTCTCTCCCTCCCGCGCTGATCTGTCCAACTGGCGCATCGCGCCATTCAGCCGCCGGGCGTTCCACAACATCCGACAGGTCCTGCCGGTCGCCGACATCGAGAGCGCGCCGGGCAGCGCCTGGGCGCTGCCGGCGAAGCCGGTTGCTTTCGATGATTTCAGCTTGCGGCTGCCCAAGGGAGGCACGCTCGACCTGGACGGTTTCCTGAAGGCGACAGCCACCGACGGGCTGCTGATCCTGCACGACGGCCGCATCGTGTTCGAGTTCTATGATGGCGGCATCGATCGGGACACGCCGCATATCCTGATGTCCGCGACCAAGTCGATCACCGGCCTCGTGGTCGGCATTCTGGCCGGGCGCGGCGAGCTCGATGTCGACGCCGAGGTCACCCGCTATGTGCCGGAAGTGGCCGCCACGGCCTATCGCGGCGCCACGATCCGCCAGCTGCTCGACATGCGTGCCGGCATCGTGCTCGATGGCGCGGGACTTCAGGCCTATGCCGATGCCAGCGGCTGGGAGCCGGTCGGACCTGATGCCTCGCCGAACCTGCACGGCTTCTACGAGACCATGCGCGCGCAGGCCAAGCCGCATGGTGGCCCGTTCAGCTACGTCTCCGCGAACACCGATCTGCTCGGCTGGGTGATCGAGCGCGCCACCGGCCGCAGCTTCGCCAGCCTCGTCGGCACGCTGCTGTGGAAGCCGATGGGCGCGAACGGCGAGGCGTTCATCACCGTCGACCGCAAGGGGGCGCCGCGCTGCACCGGCGGCTTCTGCGCTACCTTGCGCGACGTCGCCCGGCTCGGTCAGCTCGTGCTCGCGGGCGGCCGCCGCGATTCCAACCAGATCATCCCTTCGACGTGGATCGACGACATCAGGCACAACGGCGACGCGCAAGCCTGGCGCGACGGTCAATGGCGCGACAGCTTCGCCGCCATCAGCCGCAACATGCACTACCGCGGCGGCTGGTATGTCATCGACGACGAGCCGCAGCTGATGTTTGCGATGGGCATTCACGGCCAGAACCTGTTCGTCGACGCGGCCAACGGGATCGTGATCGCGAAGCTGTCATCCTGGGCCCAGCCGGTCGATGGCCAGGCGATCTGGCTGACCCACCAGGCGGTGGCGGAGTTCACCCGCTGCATCAAGACAACGGATTGAGTTCGCCGCGGCGATTAGGGGTGAGGAACATTGGTGCGTTTCTCACGATGAAACGCTGAGTTTCGTGCCACGCATGGTTCATGCACTTGCATGTTCCTGCCGCCGCCCCTTAAGTGCGGCCCACACGTCATCCTCAAAGGACAGTCTCATGCCAGCTCCGTATTCCGTCGTCGCGCTCGTCGGCAGCCTCCGCAAGGAGAGCTTTACGCTCAAGATCGCGAAAGCGATGGCGAAACTCGCTCCCGCCAGCCTCAAGATCGATGTGGTGACGCTCGAAGGCCTGTCGTTCTTCAACCAGGATCTCGAGGCCAATCCGCCGGCCGACTGGCTGGCGCTGCGTGACAAGCTGAAGGCCTCGAACGGCGTGCTGATCCTGACGCCGGAGTACAACCGCTCGATTCCCGGCGTACTCAAGAACGCGATCGACATCGCGTCGCGCCCCTATGGGCAGAGCTCGTTTCTCGGCAAGCCGGTCGGCCTCGTCGCCAACTCGCCGAGCCCGCTCGGCGGCGTCGCCGCGGCCAAGCATCTGCAGAACATCATGCCGGGCATCTCTGGCCCGGTCATGGGGCAGCCGGAGATCTACCTGAACGGCGTCGGCGACGCTTTCGACGACAAGGGTGAGCTGGTCAAGGACTCGCTGAAGACGGTGCTGCAGCAATATCTGGACGCCTTCGCCGCTTTCGTGGCCAAGCAGAACGGCTGACCACGGTCGCCGCCGGGCGCCTGCCCGTGCGGCGGTCGCGATCTGCATGACGGGTATGATCAGGGCAGGGCGTTGACGCGCCTTGCCCGATCCGTTTCAAGGCAATGCCGGACCTGCGCAAGGATGCGCGTTGCCAAGGAAGCACGATGGCCCATTCGTTCACACCAGTGTCGTCATCGAAGCCCGGGCCGAACCAGCCGGATCTGGACTCGGAGCAGGTCTGGCAGGCGCGGATCGATCTCGCGGCCTGCTTCCGGATGGCCGCGCGTCACGGGCTCGAGGAGGGCATCTGCAACCACTTCTCGGCCCTGGTGCCCGGTTACGACGACCTCTTCATCGTCAATCCCTACGGCTACGCCTTCCGCGAGCTGACGGCGTCGCAACTCCTGGTGTGCGACTTCGACGGCAACGTCATTGCCGGCGACGGCCGCCCGGAGGCGACGGCCTTCTACATCCACGCCCGCATCCACAAGGCGCTGCCGCGCGCCAAGGTCGCGTTCCACACCCATATGCCGTATGCGACGGCGCTCTCGATGACCGAAGGCAGTCCGCTGATCTTCGCCGGACAGACCGCGCTGAAGTTCTACGGCCGCACCGCGGTCGATGAGAACTACAACGGGCTGGCGCTCGACGAGCGGGAAGGCGACCGGATTGCCGCAGCAATCGGGGATGCCGACATCATCTTCATGAAGCATCACGGCGTCATGGTGCTGGCGCCGACGATCGCGGAGGCCTGGGACGATCTCTATTATCTCGAACGTGCCTGCCAGGTGCAGTGCCTGGCGCTGTCGACCGGGCGCAAGGTCGTCGCGGTCGAGCCGGCCATCGCGCAAGCCGCCTCTCGGCAGATGCGCGAAGGCGATGCGGAATCGGCTCGGTTGCATCTCGAGGCCGCCAAGCGCATGCTCGACCTTGAGGAGCCGGTCTACCGGAGCTGATGGCTGATCGTCTGGACGCTGGTTCGATGCCGACATTGGATCTCTCTGCCGAGCAGCGCGTAGCGCTGGATCGCCCCGTCTGGTCAGCCCTGACCACCGCGCACCGGGCGCTTGCGGAAGGCACCGCGCAGGCCCGTCGCTATCCGGCGGCGATTGCGCCCTTTGCCGCCGTGTCGGACGAGAGCGATACCGCGTGGTCTGAGCTCGCCGACCTCGCCAAGAATGATGTGGTTGCGATCGTGACCCCGGCTCCCCCGGGCGATCTGCATGGCCTCGAGGCCCGGTTCAGAGCCAGCGTCCGCCAGATGGTCGCCGCAGAGGCTGTGGACCCTGTTGGAGATGCCGCGGTCGAGATGCTGGACCAGCGTGACATCCCGGCGATGCTGGAGCTGACTGCGTTGACCAAGCCCGGTCCGTTCCTGGCAAGGACCCACGAGCTGGGCCGCTACATCGGCATCCGCGACGGGCAGCGCCTTGCCGCCATGGCCGGGGAACGCATGCGCCTGGACGGGTTCACGGAAATCAGCGCGGTTTGCGTTCATCCGGACTATCGCGGCCGTAGCTATGCTCAAAGGCTGGTTCTGACCCTGATGGCAGCGATCAGGGGCAGGGGCGAGACGCCGTTTCTCCACGTCATCGACGACAATCATGCGGCGATCGCGCTGTACGAGCGCCTCGGTTTCGTGTCGCGAACCACCTTGTGCTTCACGGTGCTCCGACAACCCGCCGCGCCAGCGAGGTGATGGACCGCCGGAAACAAGCCGCCCGGCGCGGATTAGCGGATCCTTAACCAAGGCACCCCATCTTCCGGCCCATGGTCTCCCGCGCGCGGCTCAAATCGTTTCTCACAGGGCTCGCCCTCTACACGATGGCGGCGGCCATCATCGGCTATTTCGGCATCAACGCCTACACCGGCCGCTATGGCCTCAATGCGCGCCAGGAGCTCGACCAGGAGATCATCTCGCTGACCTCCGAGCTCGCCCGTCTCAAGCAGGAGCGGACGGAGGGCGAGAAGCGGGTGTCGCTGTTGCGCTCCGATCGGGTCGACCCGGACATGCTCGACGAACGTGCGCGCTTCCAGCTCGGCTATGCCAACCCGCACGATTTGATCCGGATCAACCGCCCGCAGTGACGTGGTGCGACGTGGCGGGGGATCGCCTGACGCTGCACAATTTTTGACAGGGCGCGTCAAATTTCAAAAATGCGCGATAACGATATTGAATATTTCGCGCTTCGTTGCAGTGCGGCAAAGCAATGCCGCGGCAGAAGAGGCGTGATGTCACGCAGTCCTTTTACGTCCCCTGGAGTTGAGCTAGAGAGGACTACTTTTTTCTCTCATCCGGAATTGCCATGGCCGCACCCAAGAAAACCGCCGCAAAGGAACAAGGGCAGGACAGAGACAACGGCCCGCCGCCGGAATTCACCAGAGAACAGGAATTCGCTGCGCTGCGCGACATGCTCTTGATTCGTCGCTTTGAGGAAAAGGCGGGTCAGCTTTATGGCATGGGTGCGATCGGTGGCTTCTGCCACCTCTATATCGGCCAGGAGGCTGTGGTCGTCGGCATGCAGATGGCGCTGAAGCCGGGCGACCAGGTCATCACCGGCTATCGCGATCACGGCCACATGCTGGCGACGGGGATGGACGCCAAGGGCGTCATGGCCGAGCTCACCGGGCGCCGCGGCGGCTATTCCAAGGGCAAGGGCGGCTCGATGCACATGTTCAGCATCGAGAAGAACTTCTTCGGCGGCCACGGCATCGTCGGTGCGCAGGTGTCGCTCGGGACGGGTCTCGCGCTCGCCAACCGCTATCGCGGCAACGACTCGGTCAGCATCGCCTATTTCGGCGACGGCGCGGCCAACCAGGGGCAGGTCTATGAGAGCTTCAACATGGCGGAGCTCTGGAAGCTGCCGGTGATCTACGTCATCGAGAACAATCGCTATGCGATGGGCACGGCGGTGTCGCGTGCCTCGGCGCAGACCGACTTCTCCAAGCGCGGCATCTCCTTCAACATTCCGGGCGAGCAGGTCGACGGCATGGACGTTCGCGCCGTAAAGGACGCGGGCGAGAAGGCGGTCGCGTGGTGCCGCGAGGGCAAGGGTCCCTACATTCTGGAGATGCAGACCTATCGCTATCGCGGCCACTCGATGTCGGACCCGGCCAAGTATCGCACCCGCGAGGAGGTCGAGAAGGTCCGTCATGACCAGGACCCGATCGAGCAGGTGCGCAACCGCCTGCTGGCGGCGAAGGTCACCGAGCAGGATCTCAAGGCGATCGATGCCGACGTCCGCAAGATCGTCAACGAAGCCGCCGATTTCGCACAGGCCGATCCCGAGCCCGATGTCGCCGAACTCTACACCGACGTCTATCGCTAAAGCGCGCGCAAGCTGTTTTCTCTGGAGCTGATATGCCTATTCAAGTTTTGATGCCTGCGCTGTCGCCCACGATGGAGAAGGGCAATCTCGCCAAATGGCTGAAGAAGGAAGGCGAGGCGATCAAGTCGGGTGACGTGATCGCCGAGATCGAGACCGACAAGGCCACCATGGAAGTCGAGGCGACCGATGAAGGGACGCTCGGCAAGATCCTGATTCCGGAAGGCACCGCCGACGTCGCGGTCAACACGCCGATCGCCACCATCCTCGCCGACGGCGAGAGCGCCGCCGATCTCGGCAAGACCGCAGCACCCGCGGCCGAGATGAAGGCCGCGCAATCGGCGCCGCCGGCTGACACCGCCGCCATGCCGGCCTCGCCGGCCGTCGCCGCGCCGCAGAACGTGGCGCAGCCCGATCCAGATGTGCCGGCAGGCACCGAGATGGTGACGATGACAATCCGCGAGGCGCTGCGCGACGCGATGGCCGAGGAGATGCGCCGCGACGGCGACGTCTTCATCATGGGCGAGGAGGTCGCCGAATATCAGGGCGCCTACAAGGTCACGCAAGGGCTGCTGCAGGAGTTCGGCGCACGCCGCGTGATGGACACGCCGATCACCGAGCACGGCTTCGCCGGCATCGGCGTCGGTACGGCCATGGCCGGCCTGAAGCCGATCGTCGAGTTCATGACCTTCAACTTCGCCATGCAGGCGATGGACCAGATCATCAACTCCGCGGCCAAGACCTTGTACATGTCCGGCGGCCAGATGGGCTGCTCGATCGTGTTCCGCGGCCCGAACGGTGCTGCCGCCCGCGTCGCCGCGCAGCACAGCCAGGACTACTCGTCGTGGTATTCGCACGTGCCCGGCCTGAAGGTGGTTGCGCCTTACTCGGCGGCGGACGCCAAGGGCCTGTTGAAGGCCGCGATCCGCGATCCGAACCCGGTGATCTTCCTCGAGAATGAGGTGCTCTACGGTCATTCCGGCGAGGTGCCGAAGCTCGATGACTACGTGATCCCGATCGGCAAGGCGCGCATCGCCCGCGCAGGCAAGGACGTCACGCTGATCTCCTGGTCGAACGGCATGACCTACGCCTTGAAGGCCGCCGATGAGCTCGCCAAGGAGGGCATCGAGGCCGAGGTGATCGACCTGCGTACGCTGCGTCCGATGGATACCGAGACCATCATCGCCTCGGTCAAGAAGACCGGCCGCGCGGTCACGGTGGAAGAAGGCTGGCAGCAGAGCGGTGTCGGCGCCGAGATCGCCGCGCGCATCATGGAGCACGCCTTCGACTATCTCGATGCACCGGTCGTGCGCGTCTCCGGCAAGGACGTGCCGATGCCCTACGCCAACAATCTCGAGAAGCTCGCGCTGCCCTCGGCCGCCGAGGTCGTGCAGGCCGCCAAGTCCGTCTGCTACCGGTAGACGCCGAGGAATCCCGAAAATGGCCGGACCCAAGGAGCAGCCGCTGCCGCCCGACGTGATCGACCGCGAGGATGCCACCGAAGTGTTGCGCGCCTTCGTGCTCGATGGCGGGCTCTCGATCGCGTTCCAGCGCGCCTTCGAGGAGCCCGACGTGTGGGGCCTGCTCCTGGTCGACGTCGCCCGTCATGCTGCGCGCGCCTATGCGCGCGAGAGCGATTATTCCGAAGACGAAGCGCTGCAGCGTATCGTCGAGATGTTCGAAGCCGAGCTGGCTCGGCCGACCGATATGGGCACCACCAGCCCCAGGTCGAAACAAGGTCACTGATCATGCCGATCAACATTCTGATGCCCGCGCTGTCGCCAACGATGGAGAAGGGCAACCTCGCTCGTTGGCTCAAGAAGGAAGGCGACACGGTCAAGTCAGGCGATGTGATCGCCGAGATCGAGACCGACAAGGCCACCATGGAGGTCGAGGCGGTCGACGAAGGCACGCTCGCCAAGATCCTGGTGCCGGAAGGCACGCAGGACGTGCCGGTCAACGACGTCATCGCGGTGCTCGCGGGCGACGGCGAAGACGTCAAGGCCGCGGGAAGCGCGCCTGCCGCGGCGCCCAAGCCAGAGGCCAAGTCCGAGGCCAAGCCGACCACGTCGGCAGCGCCTGCTGCTCCGCCGGCAGCAGCACCGGCGCCGAAGCCGCCCGCAACTCCGG
>JBARNF010000260.1:0-2591 GCA_049802835.1 Bradyrhizobium sp. | reverse complement strand
ATGCCGGTCGTGCTGCTGATCGACGGCGACGTCGGCATGAGCCTCGGCCGCGTGATCCGTCACGAGGTCGCGCCGGGGGCGGCCGTGATCGCCATCGACGGCGTGCAGCTCAAGCAGTTCGATTACGTCGACATCGGGCGCGTGATCGACGTCACCAATGTGGTGCCGATCGTCATCAAGTCGCTGCTGTTCAAGGCGTGATCCGCGGCGCATCGCCGGCATGATTTTCATCAATTCGCGGCCGCACGCGATAGGTTAGCCTGTTGCTGACTATTCGCGCGCGCCGGAACTGAAGGAGAGAGCCATGAGACCTTTGCTGCTCGGCATCGCCGCCATCGGGGTCGCCATCGTCGCCACCGCGGGCGTGTCCTTCAATGCCGCCGGGCAAGGCGCGAAGGCGCCGGCCAAGCGCGCGCCCACCGTCAGCTTCCGCGAGGACATCGTGCCGATCTTCAAGGGCCGCTGCATCGACTGTCACAAGTCCGGCGGGAGCGGCTTCGAGGCGAGCGGGCTCGATCTCTCCAGCTACGAAGGCGTGATGAAGGGAACCAAGTTCGGCCCCATGGTGATCGCCGGCGACGCCGACGCGAGCAACCTGATGCGGCTGCTCGACTGGCGGGTCGATCCGAAGATCCGCATGCCGCACGGGGCGAAGAAGCTGTCGGTCTGCGATCGCGATGCGATGCGGCGCTGGATCATGGAAGGCGCGCAGAACAACTGAAGCCGCAATCCGCACGGCGATGTTTCACGTGAAACAATTCCTAGGGGACGCGGCCGCTCCCTGAATCACGAGCAACCCGAGCAACGCGCCGAGCATGCTGCTCGGCCGAGTTCCGCCCCTATTCCCGCTATTCCGGCGCGAGCAACGATGCGCCGCCGAGCCGTGCGCGCAACGCATGACGCGGCGGCAAAGCGGGGGATTTGCGCGCAAACGCTCGAATAAGGCCCGTTGGTCAGCAGTGAGCATGCCCGCGAACACGTGATCTGGGAGATCCTCGGCGAGACGTGAGATTTTTGTTTTGCCATGACCTCGATGCAGGGCTCGGCGTGCGTCCTGCGTCGTAAAACGCGGCCCTGCGGCCGCGTTTCTTCGCCATTCAAATTTTCACCAGGCGCGCCGCGCCTACTCCGCCGCGCTGCTCATGCGGATCGCCGGGATGTCGCCGCCCATCCGCGCGATCACCTTCTCGGGCGGCGAGGACAGCCACATCTGGTACATGGTCACCACCCACATGAACAGGAAGCACAGGCCGTTCAAGGCGCCGCCCAGCATCACCACGAAGGCGAACGGGTGGTAGACCTTGGTGAAGTACCACGACGAGATGTCGAGGATGATGGCGACGAACGGCGTGCCCACCACGGCGCATTTGAACCAGATCGGCCGCACATAGGCGTGACTGAAGATGTAGCCCATCAGGAAGAAGATGAACGTCATTCCGAACAGGTGGATGTGCGACACGCGCACCAGGGTGAAGAGCGGCGTGCCGGTGTCGAGCTCGGTCACCTTCTTGATGTTGTCGTAGCCGTCGAGATTGGGCAGATGCGGATTGCTGCCGTCGTGGCAGGTCAGGCAGCGCTTGTTGATGACGGGCCTGACCTCGCTCTCGAACTTGGTGCGGTCGGCTCCGGTCCGCACCCATTCGACGATCGGATTGAGCTCCTCGCGCGGCAGCATGGTCGACATCGAGCCGCGCAGCGCCGATTCCAGCCGCGAGGCTTTGCCGCTGCCCGAATAGGCGACGATGATGTCCTGATAGGACAGCATCATCGGGTTGCCGGTGCCTTTGCCCGCATAGGTATGGAACAGGTAGATCATCGCGAACAGATAACCCATCCCGAGCACGAACAGCGTGCCCGTATAGAGGACGCGCTCGCTGTATGGCAGCTCGGAGAAGTGTCGAAATTGCCGATGCAGTTGGGAATCACTCATGATCGATCTCATCGGTCCTGCGGGCCGGATCGCCCGAGGGCGGCGTGCGCCGCCTCAAAGGTTGCCCCGGTCGGGGTGGGTGCCGTCATCTTGCGCTGCGGCGATTGCGCGACTGATCACTTCCTACTTGCCCGGCAGCGGCACATAGACCACCGCCCGCGCCTTCTGGCGGCCGTAGTGAGCCGCGAGATTCTTGATGTCGTCGTCGCTCAGCCCGTCGGACATGGCCGCCATCTCCGGGCTGCGTCGTGCGCGCGACCTGTAAGCATGCATGACCTTCTCGAAATAGTCCACGCGCTGGGACGCGAGCGCCGGCAGGCGCGGATCGGTGCTGTTGCCGTTGAAGCCGTGGCAGCGGTCGCAGCGCGCCGCCCATTCCTCGGTGCTCAGCGGCTTGCGCACATTGGGCGCCTGCGGCTGCTGGCCGGCGTAGAACGCGGCCAAATCCTTGATGGTGGCCTCGTCGAGCGAGGCGACCACGCCCTTCATCGTCTCGTCGCTGCGCGTTCCGTCCTTGTAGGCCTTGGTGGCGGCGACCAGATACTCGGCGTCCTGGCCGGCGAGGCTGGGATTGGCCGGGCTGGTGCTCACGCCCTGCTCGCCGTGACAGCCGCCGCAGGCGGCGGCCGCGGCCTTGCCCTTGGCGGCGTCGCCGCCGCCC
>JBARNF010000259.1:0-5736 GCA_049802835.1 Bradyrhizobium sp. | reverse complement strand
CCGGTGGAGCTCGCCGCCGAATGACAGCCCCGCTCGTCGAGATCAGCGGGATCTCGCGCACCTACCGGATGCGGTCCGGCCTGTTTGGCCGTCCGACCGCCGTCCACGCCGTGGACGGCGTGAGCTTTTCAATTGCCAAGGGCGAGACGCTCGGCATCGTCGGCGAATCCGGCTCCGGCAAATCCACCACCGGGCGTGTGGTGCTCGGGCTCGAGCCGCCCGACCAGGGCAGCGTGCGCTTCGACGGCGCGCCGATCGCTCCACCCGGATCGGCGGCATGGCGGGCGCAGCGCGCGCGCATGCAGATGATCTTCCAGGATCCGCTCGGCGCGCTCGACCGCAGGCTACCCGTCGCTGATCAGATCCGCGAGCCGCTCGACATCCACAATATCGGGACCAGACCAGAGCGCGAGGCGCGCGTCCGCGAGCTGCTGCAATCAGTCGATCTCAACGACGGTCACGGCCGGCGCTATCCCGGCGCGCTGTCCGGCGGCCAGCGCCAGCGCATCGTGCTGGCACGGGCGCTGGCGACCAAGCCCGACTTTCTGGTGTGCGACGAGCCGGTCAGCGCCCTGGACGTCTCGATCCAGGCCCAGGTGGTCAACCTGCTGGTCGATCTGCAGGCGCAACTCGGGCTGACCATGCTGTTCATCAGTCACGACCTGCGCGTCGTCAGGCAGATCTGCAGCAAGGTCGCGGTGATGTATCTCGGCCGCATCGTCGAACATGGCGACGCCGACGTTCTGTTCGCGCGGCCGCAGCATCCTTATACGCAAGCGCTGGTGTCAGCGTCGCCGGCGCCCGGCCGCCGCAGCACCGGCCGCATCGTGCTGACGGGCGATCCGCCCAATCCGGCAGCACGTCCCTCGGGCTGCGCCTTCCATCCGCGCTGCCGCCTTGCGATGCCGCGCTGCGCCGTCGAGGTGCCCGTGCTCACCGCACTCGATCAGCAACGACAGGTGGCGTGCCATCTCGTCACGGGCCCGCAGTCGCAGACCCAGGATGCCGCCTGATGCTGCGTTTTTTCGCGATCCGCCTTGCGCGAGCGCTGCTGACGATCGCGCTCGTCGTCACCTTCGCCTTCATCGTGCTCAGGCTGTCCGGCGACCCCGCGCTGATGATCATGGGGCCTGAAGCGCCGCCCGAAGTCATCGCAGCGTTCCGCAAGGCCTGGGGGCTCGATCATCCGATCTGGATGCAATATCTCGACTACTTCAAGGCGATCGGCCAGGGCGAGCTCGGCCGCTCGATGCGCGACGGCCGCCCTGCGATCCAGCTCGTGATCGAACGTATTCCGGCGACCTTGGCGCTGACGATTCCGGCGTTCCTGGTCAAGGTGCTGCTCGGCATTCCCGCCGGCATCTATGCCGCCCTGCATCGGGGATCGGCGATCGACCGCGCAGTGATGATCACCGCGGTGGCGGGCTTCACGGTGCCGAGCTTCGTGCTGGCGCTGATCCTGGTGCTGATCTTTGCCGTGCAGCTCGGCTGGCTGCCGTCGGGCGGACAGGACAGCTGGCGCCACGCCATCCTGCCGATCGTGACGCTCGGCTTCGGCGGCGCCGCCGTGCTCGCCCGCTTCACCCGCAGCGCGATGCTGGAGATCCTCGGCCAGCCCTATATCCGCACGGCCTCGGCCAAGGGCGTGCCCTGGCGCCGGGTCATCACCGACCACGCGTTGCCCAATGCCGCGATTCCGACCGTCACCATCCTCGGCTTCATGGTCGGCAGTCTGATCGCCGGCGCTGTCGTGGTGGAGAGCGTGTTCTCCTGGCCCGGCGTCGGCCGGCTGCTCGTCGTTGCTGTCGCCAACCGCGACCTCGCGGTCGTGCAATGCATCCTGCTGCTGGTCGCGTTGACGATGGTTACGTCCAACCTGATCGTCGATTTCCTCTACGGCCTGCTCGATCCGCGGCTGCGCAGCAAGGGAGCCGAGGCATGACCGATGTTGCGATGAAGGCACCAAGTGCACGCCGGCTGCGCTGGCCCAACATTCCCGTCTCCGTCATGATCGCTGTCGGCTGGATCGCAGCGATCCTGTTGCTCGCGATCTTCGCCGATCAGGTCGCCCCCTACGGCTACACCAAGTTCGACCTGCGCAACCGCTTGGCCCAGCCGGGCAATGCCGCCCACTGGCTCGGCACCGATGAGCTCGGTCGCGACGTGCTGTCGCGCCTGATCGTCTCGATCCGGATCTCGCTCCTGATCGCCTTCGGTGCGACCGCGATCTCCGCCGTGGTCGGCACGACGCTGGGCTTTCTGGCCGCGCACTTCCGTGGCCTGGTCGAGCAATTCGTGCTGATGCTGGCCGACTTCCAGGCCAGCATGCCGTTCCTGATCCTGGCGCTCGCGGTGCTCGCGTTCTTCGGCAACTCGCTGCCGCTGCTGATCGGGCTGATGGGCCTGTTCGGCTGGGAGCGCTATGCACGCATCGCACGCGGCCTTGCGATCTCGGCCAATGCGCAAGGCTACGCCGCCGCCGTGCGCCAGCTCGGCGCGACGCCGCAGCGCGTCTATCTCAACCACATCCTGCCGAACATCGCCTCGACCTTGATCGTGTCGATGACGCTGGTATTTCCGGAAGTGATCCTGCTGGAGTCCGGCCTGTCCTTCCTCGGTCTCGGCGTGCAGCCGCCGATGACCAGCCTCGGCAACATGGTCGGCTACGGCCGCGAATATCTCACGCGGGCGCCGTGGATCATGCTCGCGCCGGCGGTCACCATCGTCGTGACCACGCTCGCCGTGTCGGTCATCGGCGACTGGCTGCGCGACCGGCTCGACCCGACTCTGCATTAGCGTGTGTCTGATAGCGAGGTTCTGGCTGAGCCCCGGCGCCGGCCTGCTCGCAGATGATGAGGGCACGCCCGGTCTGCTGTTGCGCCAGCGACGTCCATTTCGAGGCTTCCCGCAGCCAGAGTTCGCGGCGAGCCAAATCGCATTCGGCTTCCTCGCGGCAGCTCGAGGCAGCGGCCAAACACGCCGATTTCCTGTCCATGGGCGATCGTCCGACACCTCAACGAGACCGACGCTACCATACGATACCGCGACTTGAGGTTGTGATCACAATTTCACTCAGCCGGACGGTTCCGCGTAACGCATCGGCAGCGAATGATGCACGTGGCAGGCGGCAACCGCAGCATGGCCGAACGCCACCGCGATCTGATGCAGGTCGGTGACGACGTCGCCGATGCCGTAGAGCCCCTCGACGATCAGCACAACGTCGGAACTGTAGACGCGCATGAACAGCGCCTTTCCGGCGGCGTGACCGAGCTCACCAATGATCGCGATCTTGCGGCCGATCGTCTCGAACGCGTCGCACACCGGACAGTAGCGCAGTTCGCCGTCGCGAACCGCCTCGGTCCAGTCCGCCAGCGGCGTTTGCTTGTCGACGATGCCGGTGGCGAGGAGACGATCACGACGTTGCGCCGGAACCGCGCCGGATAGATCGCGGCCATCAGGCCGGCCGGCCCCCCCACCGATGACAAGGAGCATGCTGCGCATCGCCCGCCCCTTCTGTGCTGATGGCTTAAGCGAGGCAGCCGCAAAAGGTTCGCCTCAGGACGGCGCCTTCGTTTCGCCGCGACAACGGGAACCGCCAGGGAACCGATCTGGAACACGAATGGAACTTTTCAAGGCGAAGGAACGTTAACCTATGTCGCTGCCAAGGCAGAAAACCCGTGCAAACTTGGCGGCGGTGGGGATTTGTTGCGAGGGCGCGTGGATGCGATTTGTCAATTCGACTGATGAAAGTTTGATGGCGTACTACGAGAGTGTTCGAAAGCAGGTCGCGGCCGATAGCCGGATCGGGGGGCCCTATCGACTCATCGGCGACCGGGCGAAGCAATATGCCCAGGAGCTTCAATCGGAGATGCGGCGGCGGCAGATGCGCTTCACCCCGATCGAGTGGCCGCACTGAGCCTATCGAGAAAGAGGGGATGCACCATTCGGTGCATCCCCCTTTCGTCATCGTAAACTATGCCGCGGTCTGGTTCGGGCTTGCTCAGCGGAGAGCACCATCTCTCGCGGAAGGAGAGGTGAACAGAGAACGCGGCAGGCGGTTCAGTTCACCAGCCTTCTCACATCATTCCCATGACCAACTCGAGAAATCGTTCTCGAACTGCGGCACGTCCTTCCAGACGCCTTTCAGCTTCTTGTTGATGATCGTGATCCATTGCGGCTGGAACAGGAAGCCGGCAGCAGCGTCGACAGCCAGCATACGCTGGGCGTCGCCGAGCAGCTTGGCGCGCTCGGTCTCGCCGGGTGTGTCGACGATCGACTGGTAGAGCTTGTCGAAGGCGTCGGACTGATAGCCGAAATAGTAGGTCTTCTCGGTGAACTTCACGAGATCGAACGGCTCGACATGGGAGACGATGGTCAGGTCGAAATCGTGCGGCCCGTTGAAGACCTGCGACAGCCACGCCGCCCATTCGAGGTTCTCGATCTTGGCGACGATGCCGACCTTGGCCAATTGAGCTGCGAGCACCTCGCCGCCCTGGCGCGCATAGGCCGGCGGCGGCAGCCGCAGACTGAGTTGCAGCGGCGTGGTGATGCCTGCATCCGCCAGCAACTTCTTGGCCTTCTCCGGATCGTAAGGATTGATGCCGGTGGTGTCGACGTAGCCGAGCGAGCCCGGCACGTAGAAGCTGCCGATCTCCGTGCCCAGCCCGTCGACGGCGCCCTCGATCATCGCCTTGCGGTCGATCGCGGCGAGGACGGCGCGGCGGACGCGGACATCGTCGAGCGGCTTCTTCTTGTTGTTGATGGTGACGATCGTCTTCGCCTTGGAGCCGCCGATCAGCACGGTGAAGCGCGGGTCGGACTTGAACTGCCCCAGCGTGCGCGCCGTCGTGCCGCGCGGGAAGGCGTCGACGTCGCCCGACAACAGCGCCGCGACCTGCGCCGCGGGATCGGAGATGAAGCGGATCGTCACCTTGGCGAGCTTGACCGCGGCGGCATTGCGATAGTCAGGCCATTTGGTCAGCGTCAGCGACGAGCCCTTGGCCCAGGCGCCCAGCGTGTACGGGCCGGTGCCGACCGGCTGCGTCGCATCGGTCGGCGCGCTCTTCGGCTCGACGATCGATGCAGTGGCCTGTCCGAGCAGGAACGGGAGATTCGGCTCGGAATGTTTCAGCGTGACCACCACCGTTTCCGGGTCCGGAGCCGCAACCGATTCCATCGCCTGGAACAGCGCCTTGTCCTTGTTGGTGCTGGTCTGCGCGCCGGCCCGCTCGAACGAAAACTTCACGGCGGCCGAATCGAACGCCTCGCCGTTCTGGAATTTGACGCCCTTGATGAGCTTGAACGTATAGCTCTTCAGATCGGGCGAGGCCTGCCAGCTCAAGGCCAGCAGCGGCGACACCGAGCCGTCTTCGTTGATCTTGGTCAGCGTCTCGTAGACGTTGTAGAGCGCAACCTCCGCGATCGCCGCGGCCGCCGCGCTGGTCGGATCGAGACCCGGCGGCTCCAGGGTCATGCCGACGACGACGCTGTCTTTCTTCTGAGCCGCAACCGGCGACGCAACGGCCGCAACAAGCGCAGCCAAGACGATGATGGATAGTCTTCTGAACATTGTTTGTTTCTCCCGGAGCAACCAAGTTACGCGTCAAAGCTGTTTCGATACAAGAGGCGGGTGGTCTGGTGCGACGAGCGCCGGCAGCACCATCACGCTTTCCGCCTTGTGACAGGCAGCAGAATGTTGCGCCGTGAGCGCCCGCAAGGCCGGCGCCGTCTCGCAGC
>JBARNF010000258.1:0-1785 GCA_049802835.1 Bradyrhizobium sp. | reverse complement strand
GGATAGTTGAGCACGTCTCTAAGTGCGAACTGACGTCCTGCAATTTCTTCGAAAAGGTCCGCCGTAGGAAATTCGGTGCCATTCCAACTGCTGTGTCCGACGACCAACGCCAAAGGCCGCCCCTCGTCTAGCCCTTCAGCTAGGCGACAAAAAACAGACCGCATCGTGGTTTGATAGTGACGAAATCCACTTGCGCGAGAAGGCTTCAGCTCCCGTATGCGCTGCTCCCAGAAGGCCGACAGCGGGCCGACCGATGGCTTGTCGAGAAAGCCATTCGTGCGGGGAACACGTAGGCGCCCGATGTATTGGTCGAGCAAAGCTCGGCGCTCTTCCTCGTTCTTGGTTTGCGCCAGCCAATACATCTCCAGCTTATGGCGGCGATAGTAATCAACCGCTCCATGATACGGAGGCGAAGTTATAGCTGCCTGATAAGCGCTTCGCTTGTGCATGTTGGCGCTAGTTGCGTCGCACTGACGTATCAGGGCAAAATTTGAAGGGCGCGTCGCATTGGTGAACCGTTCTACGGCGTCCAACGACTTCGCAATCGCTCGCTTGAAAAGCCGAAACGGATTTACAAGGCGTCCCTCGGCATCCTTGCGCAGCATATGTGACGTCACTTCAAGGCCCGACACCGGCACTGGGTCCGCATTTGATGCGTTGCGAATGATCGATGCGAACACGATTTCGAAAAGGGCCTTTTGGCTTGCAGGCGCGTCCAGCGCGGCTATCTCGCGCTTGATGCGCGCGAGATCCACGATCACGTATCGGCGAAACCAATGCTCGATGGTTGGTATATCGGGAACGTACGCCCTGAGACCGTGGAGCTGGCGGTCTAGATTGGCGTTCGACAGGTCTACGAACATCCTTTTCTCATACTCGGCCTCGGGTCGTTCGTGCCGCTCCAGCCTCTCTAGCAAATGCGCGGCGTGTTGGCGCAAACTCGGTATTTGATACCTTCGAGTTTTTGCGCGAGCGACCGCGACCGCGAGTGGATCAATGTCCGTACCCAGCGCGTTCCTGCCCGTGGCCATCGCTTCGATGGCCAGCGACCCGCTACCAATGAACGGGTCATAGACCGTCTCTCCGGGCTCACTCAGCCGGTCGAGCAGTGCTCGAACGATGGGGGGATGAAATTTGGCAGGGTACCGGAAAAGATAATGCGTGAGCTCGTCGAAACTCGTGCCGTACTCAAACAATGCGGGTGTCGACGGTCCGATATGACGAGGATCAACCATTTCAATCCCAAGGGTTACACTTCAAATGCACTGCACTATAGCTTGGCCAGATTAAAGAACCGCCGACGACCGTCGAGATAATGCCAGGCGCTCTCTTCCGCCCACCACCAAAGATTGCACCGAGGAGCGGGAATGTCCATCATTCCAAAGGCTCGTTTTGGAGCGTTGCCGCTCCGTAGCGGCTGGCAGTTCCTACCCCCAAATTTTAGGTCGGCGACGGCGCCGCTACCTCAAGGCGTCGTCGACCTGGTGCCAGTGAGCGATCGCCTCCGGTGTTAGCGTCGCATAAAAGCGCGCCCAGACCTCGCGGAAAGCCGCCGTTGCGTCTTCCAAGGTGTTGGAGGTGCCGTTAGCCCATGACGGGATCGGAAGCGGCAGATTGACGTGGTAATCCCAGCGGGCGGCTTGGCCGCTGCGCTCGTGGGCATACCGGATGAGGCCCACGCTGCGCTCCTGAAAAATGACGCTGTAGTCGTCCTTCAGCCGATCGCCGCCGATCACAGTCGCGCGCAGGATCAGGTGCGTTTCTGTCATTCACCCCGGCCTACGT
>JBARNF010000257.1:0-1892 GCA_049802835.1 Bradyrhizobium sp. | reverse complement strand
TGAGCTCAGCTTCCATCGCGGCCTCGATCGCCATCGGCGCAACAGCGCGCAGCATCTCAGTGGCGATCGCCTCGTCGAGGCGCTTGCCAGCGAGCCTGAAGCAGCGCCTTCGCCCCAACTGCAGGTTCGGGCTCTCGCAGCCGTAGACGGGCCTCGGATAGCGCCCAGTGTAGGTAACCTTGAGCTTGCGACCGCAGCGAGCACAGCAGATGAGTCCGGCGAGCAGCGCCCGACCTCCTCGCGCTGACTTCGTGTCGCCAGCTTTGCCGTAGGCGTTGCCGGCGAGCACCGCCTGATTACGCTCGAACTCCCCCCAGCCGATGTAGCCTTCGTGGTGATCCTTGATGAACACCTCCCAGGCTTCAATCGGTTTGCGGTGGCCGTAGCTCTTGCGCGCACGGCCATCGACGATCTCCGTGCGCTTCTCACTCTTTCCGTAGGCGTAGACGCCGGCATAGAAAGGGTTCTTCAGAATCGCGATGACGTTACGATACCTGATCGGCCGCCACTCGAACGACGTCAACGTTCTGCCGTTCGATGGATAGGGAAAGTGGGTGTTCTGGGATGCCATCCACAGCAGGACTTGCCTGGCGCTGCCTAGCTCGTGGAACTTCTGGAAAATGAGCCTGATCACCTCCTGAAGCCGGCGATCCGGATCGAGAGTGAGGCCGATATGTCGGTCCCATGTGTAGCCGATGGGGACCGAGAGCCTGAGCTCGCCGCGCCTCGCCTTCGACCGGGCCGCCTCGTACATGCGCGAGCGGATGATACCCAGCTCGAACTCGGAGATGCTGCCCTTCATGCCGAGCAGCAGACGGTCGTTCGGGTGGCACGGATCGTACACGCCGTCGAGGTCGATGACGCGGGCCTCGACCAGCCCGCACAGCTCGAGCAGATGATGCCAGTCGCGGCCATTGCGGGCGAGACGCGAGGCATCGAGACATAGTACGGCACCGACCTGCCCGGCGCACAAGGCGGCGACTAGCCGATCGAAGCCGGGCCGCTCGACGGAGCCACTCGCCGACCGGCCGAGATCGTCGTCGATGACCTCGACATTGGTGAAGCCTCGCCGGCGCGCCACCTCGACCAGCTCGTACTGCCTCCGTTGGCTCTCCAGGTTCGATTGCACCTGCTGTGGCGTCGACTGGCGCACATAGACGACGGCCTTGCGCTGCAGCAGTGTCGCGGGAAGAAGCGCGTCACTCGTGGTCATCACCGGCCTCCCGCATTGCCATGCCGGCGGCCTCGAGCAGCAGATGAGCCAGCGTCCTCAGAGCCGTGCAGCGCTCGCCCTGTGTCATGCCCTGCAGCCTTACGTCGTCGAGAACGAGGTCGAGCTGGCGCGGAGCTGTCGCGAGAGGGCCTTGCCGGCTCGGAGTGAGCTCCGTCCTTCGTGCGAGCGGTATCAGCGATCCCATGATCTGCCTCCTCTGTAACGGCGGTGCCGTCCGCAGAGGGGAGTCGCGATTCGAGAGCCATCAGCAGCTCATGCAGGGCCAAGAGCGCGCCCAGAGATACCTGTGGAGGGCCGACCTTGAGGCCAGTGCAATAGACCGGGTCGAGCTTCCACGCCGGCACGATCGTCACGATGCCCGGCGTCAGCTCGACGTGGACGAACTCGCCAGATGCACGCCGCTCGCCCTGAATGCGACGCGCACTCTGCCTAAAGAGCGGATGCCAGCGATAGTGGATCACGACATCCTGCCCGATATGGGCAGAATGACTGCGCGATTGCTTTGGGACGCAAGTCATGGCTCTTCGCCGGTTCCGAACGTGGCGCCGCCCGGGCCGCGGCCATGACTACGCTGATTGCCACCGCGAAGCTCAACAATGTCGACCCATTGGCTTGGTTGACCGACGTGCTCGCCCGCATCGCCGACATACCGCAGAGC
>JBARNF010000256.1:0-2539 GCA_049802835.1 Bradyrhizobium sp. | reverse complement strand
CATCGGGGGCGTGCGCGGCCTTGGCAGCCAGCGCCACGCCGGCGGCGCCCATCAGGCCGGCCAGTGTAATCAGCATCCGCCACAGCCTGCTCATGCGCCGCGCTCCTCCAGGATCCGCGTGATCGCCGCGCGCAGTTCCGGCATGCCGGTGGCGGATCGCGACGACGTCGCCAGCACCTGCGGGAACGCCGCCGGGTGCTTGGCGAGCGCAGCCTCGGTCTCGGCGGCACGGCTTGCGAGCTCAGCCGGCTTGATCTGGTCGGCCTTGGTCAGGACGAGCTGATAGCTCACGGCGGATCTGTCGAGCGTCTTGAGAATCTCCTGGTCGACATCTTTCAGCCCGTGCCGGGCGTCGATCAGCACATAGACGCGGGCGAGAGATGTGCGTCCGAGCAGGAACTGGTGGATCAGCTCGGTCCAGGACGCGACCTTGGTCTTCGCTGCGGCGGCGTAGCCATAGCCGGGCATGTCGACCAGCCGAAGCCGCGCATTATCCGGGCCTTCGAAGAAGATCAGCTCCTGGGTGCGGCCGGGCGTATGCGAGGTGCGGGCCAGCGCGTTCTGGCCGGTCAGCGCGTTGATCAGGCTGGACTTGCCGACGTTGGAGCGGCCGGCGAAGGCGACCTCGATCGCCCCCATCGGCGGCAGGCTCTCGATCGACGGCGAGGCATGGGTGAACCGCCACGACTGCGCGAACAGCTTGCGGCCCTTTTCGATCAGGCGTTCGTCGGTGTCGCTGGTTGTCATGAATGCTATCGCCTCGTCATTTGCGAGCCACCCGGTCCGCGCGAAGCGCGGCCGGATGACAGGCTCCGCGAAGCAATCCAGGGCTCGAAAGGAAGTCTGGATGCTTCGTCGCTGCGCTCCTCGCAATGACGAAACGGCGGCCGAAGCCGCCGTCCGGCTCACGCCGGTCTACTCGTCACGCCGCTTTCTTTTTGAACGTGCCGCGGATGTTGTCGAACAGCTCCACCTTGACGCCGTTGCGGCGCATGATGAAACCTTGTTGGAGTACCGACAGCGTGTTGTTCCAGGCCCAGTAGATCACGAGGCCGGCCGGGAAGCCCGCGAGCATGAAGGTGAAGATCAGCGGCATCCAGTTGAAGATCATCGCCTGGGTCGGATCCGGCGGCGTTGGGTTCAGCTTCATCTGGAACCACATCGTGATGCCCATGATGATCGGCCAGATGCCGAGCGCGAGGTAGTGTCCGAACAGCGGCAGCTGGGTCGGATCGAAGGGGATCAGGCCGAACAAGGTGAACAGGTTGGTCGGATCCGGCGCCGACAGGTCCTTGATCCAGCCATAGAACGGCGCGTGCCGCATCTCGATGGTGACGAACAGGACCTTGTAGAGCGAGAAGAACACCGGGATCTGCAGCGCGACCGGAAGACAGCCGGCGATCGGGTTGATCTTCTCCTTCTTGTAGATCTCCATCATCTCCTGCTGCTGCTTCATCCGGTCGTCCGGATAGCGCTCCTTGAGGGCGGCGAGCTGCGGCTGGATCGCCTTCATCTTGGCCATCGAGGCGTAGGATTTGTTGGCCAGCGGGAAGAACAACAGCTTCACCAGCACCGTCACCAGCAGGATCGAGATGCCGAAATTGCCGAAGAAGCGGTAGAAGAAGTCGAGCGCGAGGAACATCGGCTTGGTCAGGAAGTAGAACCAGCCCCAGTCGATCAGAAGATCGAAATGGTTGAGCCCGAGCTTCTGGTTGTAACCGCCGAGGCCGCCGACCGGGAAGTTGATGCCGACCACGCCGGCTTCCTTGGCGCCGGCGAACAGCCGGGTGGAAACGGTGTTGGTGGCGCCCGGTGCGACCGTCTGCGCGTCCTCCAGATAGTCGGTCTGGTAGCGGCGAACGTTGTCGACCACGCTGGACTGGTAGCGCGCCTTCAGATGGGCGTCGCTGGCCGGCAGCAGCGCCGCGGCCCAGTACTTGTCGGTGATCCCCATCCAGGCGTCGGTGACGCTGAATTCGGCGTTCTTGTCGTCGTCGATCTTCTTGTAGGTGTATTCCTGCAGGCCCTTCTCGCCGAGATAGCCGATCAGGCCTTCGTGCAGAATGTAGTAACCGGAGACGTGCGGCGTGCCATGGCGCGAAATCAGGCCATAGGGATAGAGCGTCGCTGGTGCTGAGCCTGTGTTGGTGACCTCGTCCTTGATCGAGAACAGGTAGTGGTCATCGACCGCGATGGTGCGGCGGAAGGTGAGCCCCGCGCCATTGTCGTAGGTGAGCTTCACCGGCGTCGCGGACGTCAGCGCGTTGGAGCCGTCCTGCTGCCATACCGTGCTCGGGTCGGGCGCCTGGGCCTTGGCGCCGGGGGCGCCGACCCAGCCGAACTCGGCATAATAGGGGTTTGCGGTGTTGGAGGGCGAGAACAGCACGATCGCGGGCGAGGTCGGATCGACAGTGTCACGGTACTGCACCAGCGCGATATCATCGATGCGCGCGCCCTTGAGCGCGATGCTGCCGGTCAGCCGCGGCGTATCGATCTTGACCCGGGGAGAGGCTGCGATCGCGGCCTCGCGGGGCAGCAC
>JBARNF010000255.1:0-2196 GCA_049802835.1 Bradyrhizobium sp. | reverse complement strand
CCCTCAAGAGTGCGACCAGCTTCACGGGGGTCGCGATCGGCGACACGGCGACGCTCCCTCACCACCTGGTGATCTCGGGCACCAAGCTCAAGCCGGACTCGATCCGCATGCAGTTCGGCAGTTTCGAGTTCGTGAGCGCCGACACGACGAACATCACCATCCTGAACGTCTCTAACACCGCCGGCGCCTGCGTCGTCCTGGCCGAGGCGTGGCACCCGATCGAGCGCGTGTTCGGCATGATCCCGGATGATGGCACCTTCGGGCAGCACCTCACGCCACAACCGTTCGTCGAGTCTCCGGACAGCGGCGGCAGCGGCGGCGGCGGGGCGTTCAGCGTGGTCGTGCTGCGGCCGGGCGGAATCTCCACGGAGAACGTGGTGACGACCTGGGCAGATGCGGTCGCCCTGCTGGCGCTGTCCCAGGGGCCGCGGATCCTCGAGTTCGACGACTCGATCTCGACGCCGATCGTGGTGCCCGTCGGCACCTTCAACATGACCGGGGTGATCTGGAGCGGCGGCGCAGGAACGATCACGCCTGCGGTCCACGTCCCCGAGGGGACGGTGTTCACCGGGCTACGCGCATTCGATGCCCGCGTCGTGGTGACGTTCACGGGGACCGCGGCGCCGGTCAGCGACTTCACCAGCCCGCTCGGACGCGCCGATGTGGTCGTCATCTCGAACGGTGCCATCATCACGACCTCGGGGGCCGGCCCGTTCTTTCATGTCCCGGACACCGGAGCGCCGTCGTTCGAGCTCCATACCGGCGCACAGCTTGCCACTGGCACGCACGCGATCATCGACATCGCGTCCGATTCGCAGGCTGCCATCCAGTGCCTGGGAGGGCTCGCCGACCTGCAGAGCAACACGGTCTCCGGCCCCGTCGGGGCGGCGCTGTTCGTCATCGTGGCGGCGTCCGGCATCGTGGGAGCGTCCCAGGTGCAGGCCGCCTTCGGAGGAACTCTGACCGCGACGAACACCACCAAGGTGCGCCAGTATCCGACCGCGGCACTGACGGCGAACACGGTGCTGAGCGTGACGTCACAGGTGGTGAAGGTCGACCCGACCGCCGGTGCGTTCGCGGTAACGCTGCCCGCGGCGGCGAACCACGAAGGAGAGTCGATCACCATCAAGAACGTGTCCGCGTCCGTAAATGCGGTAACGGTCACCGCTGGAGCTGGCGATAGCATCGACGGCGCGGCCACCGCGCCGCTGTCGGCCGATCACTTCAACTTCACGGTGACCAGCGATGGAGTGCATCTCTGGATGGTCACAGGAGCATAGCGTAGCGTCATGGCATTCACAGGAACACCGACCGTTGTACAGGTTTCCGATCGCCGCGTGCGCATCACGGGGCTGACGCTTGTGGCGAGCGCGGTAGGAACCATCGGTCTCACTGGCGCCACCGGAACACCTCCGGACGTCACGCTTCCGGCGACATTCCACGCCTTCGTTTACTCCTACGGCGGGGTGACAGTGCCGCTGCAGTCGTCGATCGAAGTGACGGTCAACCCCGATGAAGCGGGGTTGATTCAGACGAATCTGCCGCTCTCACAGGTGAAGTCCGGGACCACGGAGGCCGACTTCCGGATCACGCTCACCAACACGAACACCGGCGCGACAACGCAGGGGCTCGAGATCTACGTCGACTTCGCGACGGGTCGCGTCGCCCAGCCGGCCAACGTGATGGGTATCCCGGCCTAGCCTAGCCTGGACAATGGCAGCCCGCGGCCAGTGAGATGCGGGACCCGTCCATGGTCTTAGTCCGTGGGCACCCCGAGTGCGGGACATACCACCGCTTCTCTTGTCAGAAGGAGTTCGTCATGTTCAAAGCGACTGCAGGTGCACTAGAGGAGGTCATCTTGTCGTATGTCGGCGGCGACGCCGATCATTGCGAGAAGGTGACGCTCGAGGTCCCGGTGGAGGCGGATGGCGCGATTCTCTTGGCAAAGGCGCTCTGGAATGCCGCGCGCAGGGTCGCAGCAGCTCACTTCGTACGCCATGAACGAGAAAGCCGCGAGCGTGGTGTCGCCCTCCTCGACGGGTGCTCGCGCTGCGAAACTGCACGCCGATTGCGCGTGATCCCGCACAGCAAGTCATGCACCGACGGTGAGGACGACGGCGCTGTCTGCCATGCATGCGGTCCGGAAGCGGCGAAGCGCACGTGATCGCGCCGCGTCGTCATCTCCCGGTGCTGTCC
>JBARNF010000254.1:0-14998 GCA_049802835.1 Bradyrhizobium sp. | reverse complement strand
CCTTCGCGCGGGAGATGGGCGGGCCTGACAAGGTCAAGCGTCAGCACGACCAGGGCCGTCTCACTGTTCGCGAGCGCATCGACGGCGTCGTCGATCCCGGCAGCTTCCACGAGATCGGCGCCGTCGCTGGTCTCGGCGAATATGATGCGCAGGGCGAGCTCACGCATGTGACGCCCGCCAACTGCGTGTTCGGGCGCGGCCGCATCGACGGCCGCACCGTCGTCGTGGTCGGTGACGATTTCACCGTGCGTGGCGGCTCGGCCGATGCCTCGATCGCCGCCAAGCCGCTGATGGCCGAGGAGATGGCGCACGACTTCCGCCTGCCCATCATCCGCATCATCGAGGGCTCCGGCGGCGGCGGCTCGGTCAAGACGATCGAGACCAAGGGCGCGGCCAATCTGCCGGGCGGCATCGGCGGCAATCGCTGGTACCGCTACACGACGGAGAACATGTCGCTGGTCCCGGTCGTCGCGCTCGGCCTCGGCTCGGTCGCTGGATTAGGTGCAGCGCGGCTCGCGGCGAGCCATTACTCGGTCATGACCAAGACGTCGGCGATGTTCGTCGCCGGACCGCCGGTGGTGAAGCGGCTGGGGCAGGACCTCGGCAAGATGGAGCTCGGCGGCGCCGACATCCAGACCAAGGCCGGCGGCGTCGACCACGCGGTCGACACCGAGGCGGAGGCGTTTGCCTGTGCGCGCCGCTTCCTGTCCTACCTGCCGTCGTCCGTCTATGAGCTGCCGCCGACTTTGCCCTGCACCGACGACCCGCAGCGCGCCGACGAGCAGCTGATCAGCGCCGTGCCGCGGCATCGCCGGCACGTCTACAAGATGCGGCCGATCGTCGAGGCTGTCGTCGATAACGGCTCGTTCTTCGAGGTGGCGCAGAATTACGGCCGCCCGATCATCGTGGGGCTGGCGCGTCTCGAAGGCCGCGCGGTCATGGTGCTGGCGAGCGATCCCTATCACACTGGCGGTTCGTGGACGGCGGATGCCTGCCAGAAGGTGATCCGCTGGGTCGATTTCGCCGAGACCTTCCATCTGCCGATCGTCTATCTGATGGACTGCCCCGGCTTCATGGTCGGCCTCGAGGCGGAGAAGGCGGCGACCATCCGCCATGGCGTGCGTGCGATGGCCGCGGTCAACCAGTCGACGGTGCCGTGGTGCACCGTGATCGTGCGCAACAACTTCGGCGTCGCCGGTGTCGTGCATCAGCCGGCCGACCGGTTCTCGATCCGCTATGCCTGGCCGTCGGCCTATTGGGGCTCGCTGCCGCTCGAAGGCGGCATCGAGGCGGCGTACCGCGCCGAGATCGACGCCGCGCCCGATCCGAAGGCCAAGCTGAAGGAGATCGAGGACCGCCTCAACAAGCTGCGCTCGCCGTTCCGCTCGGCCGAGAAGTTCTGGGTCGAGGAGATCATCGACCCGCGCAAGACGCGCGCGCTGTTGTGCGAATTCGCGCGTCTCGCCGAGCCGCTGCGGACGCCGGGGCCGCCCTCGGCGATGACGACGCGGCCGTGACGGAGGGAGTGGCGAATGGATGATCCGCTCGCTACTCACTATTCGCGGGTCTCACGCGGTCGCCGGCTTGGGCTGCCGCGTGATGGCCAGCGCCAACATCGCAGCAATGATGCACAGCGCGCCGGCGATGAAGAACGCCGGCAAATAGCTCTGCAGCAAAGTGCGCGACAGGCCGGCGCCGAAGGCCGCGGTGCCGGCGCCGAGCTGATGTCCGGCGAACACCCAGCCGAACACCAGGTTGGCCCGCTCGGTGCCGAACCGCTGCGCGGTCAGCCGCACCGTCGGCGGCACGGTCGCGATCCAGTCGAGGCCGTAGAACATCGCAAATAACGAGAGGCCATAGAACGAGAAGTCGCTGAACGGCAGGAACAGCAGCGACAGGCCACGCAGGCCGTAATACCAGAACAGCAGCCAGCGGTTGTCGTAGCGGTCCGAGAGCCAGCCCGAGACGATCGTGCCGAAGAAATCGAAGATGCCCATCGCCGCGAGCAGGCTCGCCGCCTGCACCTGGGGGATGCCGAAGTCGAGGCACATCGGAATCAGATGCACCTGGACCAGCCCGTTGGTCGAGGCGCCGCAGATGAAGAAGGTCGCAAACAGCATCCAGAACACCGGCACGCGCGAGGCGTCGCGCAACGTGCCGAGCGCGGCGGCGAGGATCGGCGTGGTGACGGGCGCAGGTGCCGCGACCGGCTCGGTGCTCTTGTCGCCGAACGGGCGTAGCCCGAGGTCGCTCGGCCGGTCGCGCATCAGCAGCAGCACGGCGGTCGCGGACACACAGAGCATGCAGCAGACCAGCGCCAGCGCGACGCGCCAGCCGAGACGTTCAGTGAGGCTCGCGAGCAGCGGCAGGAACACCAGCTGTCCGGTGGCGACGCTGGCGGTCAGGACGCCGACGACGAGGCCGCGCCGTGCGACGAACCAGCGCGTGGCGATGGTGGCGCCCAAGACCAGCGCTGTCATGCCGGTGCCGATGCCGATCACCACGCCCCACAGCAGCACGAGATGCCAAACCTGGGTCATCGCCAGCGAGGCAACAAGCGCTGACACCACGATCAGCTGCGCCAGCAGCGTGATGTTGCGCAGGCCGTAGCGGTTGAGCAGGGCGGCGGCAAACGGCGCCATCAGCCCGAACAGCACGAAGCGGATCGACAGCGCAGAGGAAATTTCCGCGGTGCTCCAGCCGAACTCCTGCTGCAGCGGCACGATGAACACGCCGGGTGCCCCCACCGTTCCGGCGGAGACCAGCGCCGCGAAGAAGGTCACGGCGACCATGACCCAGCCGTAGTGGATGTTGCGCCTGTCGAGGGCCGCTGCGAGCCTGTTGGAGATCATGAGCTTCGTCGATCCATCCGTGTGTGGAATGCCCATCCTGCCAGGACGAGCGTAGGACTTGAATGGCTAAGATCCCTCGATTTTGGACATGACGCCTACCGCATCGTCCGCTCGACCGCGATTGCCGTGGCTTCGCCGCCGCCAATGCACAGCGCCGCAACGCCGCGCTTCAGTCCGCGGGCTTCCATGGCATGCAGCAGCGTCACGATCAGCCGGGCGCCGGTGGCGCCGATCGGATGGCCGAGCGCGCAGGCGCCGCCATTGACGTTCAGCCGGTCGTGCGAGATGCCGAGATCGCGCTGCGCAGCCATGGCGACGACCGCAAAGGCCTCGTTGATCTCGAACAGATCGACGTCCTCGACGCGCCAGCCGACCTTGTCGAGCAGCTTCCGGATTGCGGGAATCGGCGCCGTCGTGAACCATTGCGGCTCCTGGCTGTGCGTCGCATGCCCTTTGATCTCCGCGATGACAGGCAGCCTGTCGCGGCCGGCACGGGATCGCTTCGCGAGAACGAGCGCTGCGGCTCCATCGGCGTTGGCCGAGGACGCCGCCGGCGTGATGGTGCCATCCTTGCGGAACGCCGGCTTCAGCGCCGGGATTTTCGCAGGATCGACCTTGAGCGGATGTTCGTCGTCGGCGATCAGTCGAGGGCCCGATTTCTCGACGATCGTGATCGGCGCGATCTCGGCCTTGAACGCGCCGCTTTCGACCGCTCGGCGGGCGCGCGTCAACGTCTCGATCGCGTAGGCGTCCTGGTCGGCGCGGGTGAACTGATAGGCCTCAGCCGTGGCCTCGCCGAAATCGCCCATCGAGCGCCCGGTCTCATAGGCATCCTCGAGTCCGTCCAGCATCATGTGATCGAGAATGCGATCATGGCCCGCGCGATAGCCGCCGCGTGCCTTCGTCAGCAGATAGGGTGCGTTGCTCATGCTCTCCATGCCGCCGGACACGACGATGTCGGCAGAGCCGGCCTGGATGATGTCGTGCGCCAGCATGGTCGCCTTCATGCCGGAACCGCAGACCTTGTTGATCGTGGTGGCGCCGGTCGCGTCGGGCAGTCCGGCGCCGCGCGCGGCCTGCCGCGCCGGAGCCTGGCCCTGACCGGCGGGCAGCACGTTGCCCATGAAGACCTCCTGGACCGCATCGGGCGCGACCGTGGCGCGTTCGAGCGCTGACCTGATCACGTGTGCGCCGAGCCTGTTCGCGCTCAGCGGCGACAATTCGCCCATGAAACGGCCGAGCGGGGACCGTACGGCGGACAGGATGACGACTGGATCGGACGACACCATGGCAGGCTCCTTCAATAGAATATGATGATCATCATATAATGGTGTCGTTGAAAAGCAAACCCCGGCCGCCGCGCTGAACTTGTCGTGAAGACGAAGCGAAACTGCCGGGGTCTGCGGCAGGAATCTTGGAGAAACGTGCTACCGTTTCCTGTCGATGAACTGCTGCATCAGTCGTCTCGGCTCGTCGGTCAGGAACGATCGTCCGAAGGCGCCGATCGACACCTCGATCGAGTCCTTCAGCGGCAGGTCCTCCCATTGCCGCAGCAAGGCCTTCTGAGCCCGCAGCGCCTCGGAGCCACAGGCCAGCAGCGATGCAATGACCTTCTCGACCGCGACGTCCAGCTCCCCCTCCGCGGCCACGGCATCGACGAGGCCCCAGGCCAACGCGGTCGGCGCATCGATCGTCTCGGCCGTCATGAGCAGCCAGCGCGTGCGGCCCCAGCCGATCAGCCGTGGCAGCAGCGCGGCATGAATGACCGAGGGGATGCCGACGCGCACCTCCGGCATGCCGAATCGGGCGTCGTGTCCTGCAATCCGGATGTCGCAGGCGGCAGCGACCTCGAGCCCGCCGCCGAGGCACCAGCCGGGCATCCGTGCGACCACGGGGGCGGGAAATGTCCGCACCGCCTCGCAGAGTCCGGCGAGCCGCGTGATGAACACTTCCGCGGAGGCCTGGTCCAGCGTCGCCATTTCCTTGATGTCGGCGCCGCCGATTATGCTCTTCTCGCTCTCCCCCGCCAGCACAACGGCGCGGACGGAGTCATCGGAGGCGAGCGTCTGCAGCCCGGCTTGTAGGTCAAGGATCGCCGCAGATCCGAGAATGTTGAGCGCGCCGGCATTGCAGATCGCAAGCCGGACGACGCCGCGGCTGTCGCGACTCATGCCGCAGTGCGAATTGAGCATGTCCATGGCGGGCCTCATCGGAATTGTCGGACGGGAGAGGAGCGGGCTGGAATCGGATCAGTATTCTTGATTTAGATCAACTCGAATTCATTAAATACATGCGGCGTGCAAGGCACAAAACTGCTATTGTATGACCGCAGACATTCAATGGGACGACAATGCGCTACTCTCCGGAACACAAGGCGGAAACCCACGCGCGAATCGTGCGCAAGGCCTCGGTGCGGCTGCGCGAGAAGGGCGCTCACGGCGTCGGCGTTGCCGACCTGATGAAGGAGGCCGGGCTCACCCATGGTGGGTTCTACGCACATTTCGAGTCGCGCGAGGCGCTGGTCGTCGAGGCATTCAGCTATGCGATCGACCGCTCGGCGGAGCGCTGGCGCAAGCAGCTGAACGAGCTGTCGCCGGAGAAGCGGCTCGCCGCGATCGTCGATGGCTACCTTTCGCCTGATCATCGCGACGATCCCGGCCACGGTTGTGCAATTCCCGCACTCGGAGCGGAGATTGCGCGCGAGAGCGCAAAGACACGCAGGGCCTTTGCGTCGAAGCTCGAGGAGTTGATCGATCTGTTCGCCGATTATATCGTCGACGTGCCACGCAAAACCGCGCGAAAGCGGGCGTCGGCGATGCTCGCGACGCTGATGGGGACGTTGGTCATGGCGCGTGTGACCGGCAGCGGCGAATTGTCCGATGAGATCCTGAACTCGGGCCGTGATGTGGCTCTGGCAATCGGCAACGGCGGCAGATCGGCCGCCAAGTCGCCGGCGCGGCCTCCGGTCAAGAAGCGCGTCAGCAAGTCGGCTGCGGGGAAGCGCTGAGCCGGCGTCCGGCCGGGACATAGCGTGTGGCCGCAGGCCTTGAACGCGGAGCGAAGGGGCGGCATTTTCGCAGCACCGGTCAGCGCTTAGACCCTTCCCAAACGGCGCAAAGACTGCAAGATGCCGGCCAAATCGGCACTGCTTACCCCTGCGGAGGATACCCCATGCGTTCAGTCGGTCATTTCATTGGTGGCAAAGAGGTCAAGGGCACGTCTGGTCGGACGGCCGATATCTTCGAGCCGATGACCGGTGACGTTCAAGCGAAGGTCGCGCTCGCCTCCCGTGCGGAGCTGCGGGCCGCCGTCGAGAACGCCAAGGCGGCGCAGCCGGCCTGGGCCGCGACCAATCCGCAGCGCCGCGCCCGCGTGATGATGAAATTCGTCGAGCTCGTCCAGCGTGACTATGACCAGCTCGCCGAGCTGCTCGCCCGCGAGCACGGCAAGACCGTTCCCGACGCCAAGGGCGACATCCAGCGCGGCCTGGAGGTCGCGGAGTTTGCCTGCGGCATCCCGCATCTGATGAAGGGCGAATATACCGAGGGCGCGGGGCCGGGCATCGACATCTATTCGATGCGCCAGCCGCTCGGTGTCGTTGCCGGCATCACGCCGTTCAATTTCCCGGCGATGATTCCGATGTGGAAGTTTGCGCCAGCGATCGCCTGCGGCAACGCCTTCATCCTGAAGCCGTCGGAGCGCGATCCGGGCGTGCCGATGAGGCTCGCGGAGCTGATGATCGAGGCCGGGCTGCCGGCCGGGATTCTCAACGTCGTCAACGGCGACAAGGAGGCGGTCGACGCCATCCTGGAGGATCCGGACATCATGGCGATGGGCTTCGTCGGGTCGTCGCCGATCGCGCAATACATCTATGAGCGCGCCGCGGCCCACGGCAAGCGCTGCCAGTGCTTCGGTGGTGCCAAGAACCACGCCATCATCATGCCCGATGCCGATCTCGACCAAGCCGTCGACGCGCTGATCGGCGCCGGCTACGGCTCTGCCGGCGAGCGCTGCATGGCAGTCTCGGTCGCCGTCCCCGTCGGCAAGACCACGGCCGACCGGCTGATGGAGAAGCTGATCCCGCGCGTCGAGAGCCTGAAGATCGGCACCTCGATCGATCCGTCGGCCGATTTCGGCCCGCTGGTGACGCGCGAGGCGGTCGAGAAGGTCAAGGGCTACATTGACATCGGCCTCAAGGAGGGCGCGACGCTCGCGGTCGACGGCCGCGGCTTCAAGATGCAGGGCTATGAGAACGGCTTCTATCTCGGCGGATCGCTGTTCGACAACGTCACCAAGGACATGCGGATCTACAAGGAGGAAATTTTCGGGCCCGTGCTGTCCGTGGTGCGTGCCAAGGATTACGCCGAAGCGCTGGCGCTGCCGTCCGAGCACGACTACGGCAACGGTGTCGCGATCTTCACCCGCGACGGCGACGCAGCGCGCGACTTCGCGGCCAAGGTCAATGTCGGCATGGTCGGCATCAATGTGCCGATCCCGGTGCCGATCGCCTATTATACCTTTGGCGGCTGGAAGAAGTCCGGTTTCGGCGATCTCAACCAGCATGGTCCGGATTCGATCCGATTCTACACCAAGACCAAGACCGTGACCTCACGCTGGCCGTCCGGCGTCAAGGAAGGCGCGGAGTTCTCGATTCCGCTGATGAAGTGATAAAGATGAAGTGACGAGAGCGGGAGCCCGTCGGGGCTCCTGCTCCGTCATTGCGAGCGAAGCGAAGCAATCCAGAGATGTAGCTTTGCAGGCAGTCTGGATTGCTTCGTCGCTTTGCTCCTCGCAATGACGGAGCAAGAGAAAGCGCCAAAGGCCAACAAACAAGATTTTGGAAACGCGAAGAACGAATGCAGTTCGCTCTCGACGAGGATCAGATCGCGGTGCGCGAGATGGCGCGCGCCTTCGCGGCGGAGAAGATCGCGCCGCACGCGGTGCGCTGGGACGAGGAGAAGCATTTCCCGCTCGACGTGATGCGGGAAGCGGCTGGTCTCGGCATGGGCGGCATCTACATCCGTGACGACGTCGGCGGCTCGGGTTTGAGCCGGCTCGATGCGGCGCTGATCTTCGAGGCGCTGGCGACGGGCTGTCCGACCGTGTCGGCCTTCATCTCGATCCACAACATGGCGTCGTGGATGATCGACACGTTCGGTACCGAGGCGCAGCGCCAGACGTATTTGCCGAAACTCTGCACCATGGATCTGGTGGCGAGCTACTGCCTGACCGAGCCGGGCGCCGGCTCCGACGCGGCAGCGCTGCGCACACGCGCGGTGCGCGACGGCGACGACTACGTCCTCAATGGGCAGAAGCAGTTCATCTCCGGCGCCGGCGCAACCGACATCCTCGTCGCCATGGTCCGTACCGGCGCCGATGGTCCCGGGGGCATCTCGACTCTGGTCGTGGATGCCAAGACGCCGGGCGTGTCGTTCGGCGCCAATGAGCGCAAGATGGGCTGGAATGCGCAGCCGACCCGCGCCGTCATTTTCGAGAATGCCCGGGTGCCGGTCGCCAACCGACTGGGCGAGGAGGGCATCGGCTTCAAGATCGCGATGGCCGGTCTCGACGGTGGCCGTCTCAACATCGCGGCCTGCTCGCTCGGCGGCGCGCAGGCCGCGCTCGACAAGACGCTGGCCTACACCAGAGAGCGGAAGGCGTTCGGCAAGCGGCTCGACGAATTCCAGGCGCTGCAGTTCCGTATTGCCGACATGGCGATCGAACTGGAGGCGGCGCGCACCTTCGTCTGGCGCGCCGCGGCTGCACTCGACCGCAAGGATGCTGACGCCACCATGCTGTGCGCGATGGCCAAGCGCTTCGGCACCGATGTCGGCTTCGAGGTCGCCAACCAGGCGCTGCAGCTGCATGGCGGCTACGGCTATCTGAGCGAGTATGGCATCGAGAAGATCGTGCGCGATCTGCGCGTGCACCAGATCCTCGAAGGCACCAACGAGATCATGCGGCTGATCGTGTCGCGCAAGCTGATCGAGGCCGCGCGATGAGCGAAGTGGCCGAAGGCGACCTGATCGTCCGCCGCGAAGGTTCGGCCGGCATCATCCGGCTCAACCGTCCACGGGCCATCAATGCGATGACGCTCGAGATGTCGATGGGCATCGACGCCGCGCTCGATCGGTTCGAGACTGATCCGGCGGTTGCGGTGGTGGTGCTGGAAGGCGCGGGCGAGCGTGGGCTCTGTGCCGGCGGCGACATTCGCGGGCTCTATGAGAGCTCGAAGGTCAATGGCGATCTCGGCAAGGTGTTCTGGCGCCAGGAATACGTCATGAACGCGCGTATCGCGTCGTTCCCGAAGCCCTATGTCGCCTATATGGACGGGCTCGTGATGGGCGGCGGCGTCGGTCTCTCGGCGCACGGCCGCCACCGCATCGTGACCGAGAAGACGAAACTGGCGATGCCGGAAGTGGGCCTCGGCTTCTTCCCCGATGTTGGCGGCACCTGGCTGTTGTCGCGCGCGCCCGGCGAGCTCGGCGCCTATTTCGGCCTGACCGGGCAGACGATGAACGGGCCGGACGCGATTCACGCCCGCTTTGCCGACGCCGTGGTGCCGACCGAAAAGTGGCCGGCGCTGCGCGACGCTCTGACCAGGGTCGAGCTCGGCACGCTGTCAGTCGAAGTCGATCGGCTGATCGCGGGCTTCGCCACGAGCGATGCTGCGGGGCCGGTCGCAGCCCAGCAGGCGCGGATCGATGCATGGTTCGCCCATGACAACATGCACGACATTTTCGCGGCGCTTGAACAGGACGGCTCCGAGCTGGCGCTTGCGACCCTGAAGACGCTGCGGGAGAAGTCCCCGCGCGGCATGGTCGTGACCTTGAAGCTGCTGCGACTGGCGCGAGGAGCGGTCGCGCTCGAAGAGTGCCTCGTGCGCGAGTATCGCGCGGCGCTCGAAGTGTTCCGCAGCGACGATTTCCGCGAAGGCGTGCGCGCCGCGATCATCGACAAGGATCGTCAGCCCAGATGGTCGCCGCCGGACGTCGACCAGGTGACGCCGGACATGCTGGCGCCTTATCTCAATGAGATCGGCGCCGACGAGCTGACATTCCCGCAAAGCAGATAACAAGCACGTCGAGGGGAGACAACGAACCATGGCAACGATCGCATTCATCGGCCTCGGCAACATGGGTGGGCCGATGGCCGCCAATCTGATCAACGCCGGCCACAAGGTGGTGGCGTTCGATCTGGTCGAGGCGTCGCGGGCGCAGGCCAGGGCTGACGGTGCTGACATTGCTGACAGCGCGGTGGCGGCGGTGAAGGGCGCCGACGCCGTCGTTACCATGCTGCCGGCCGGCAAGCATGTGCTGTCGGTGTGGACCGAGGTCGTGCCCGCGATGGCCAAGGGCGCGCTGATCATCGACTCCTCCACCATCGATGTGGAGAGCGCGCGCGCGGCGCATGCGCTGGCCGAGAAGCACGGCATTGCCGCTGTCGATGCACCGGTGTCCGGCGGCACGGGCGGTGCCAAGGGCGCGACGCTCACCTTCATGTGCGGCGGCGAGGACGGTGCATTCGCCAAGGCCAAGCCGATCCTGGAGACAATGGGCAAGAAGATCGTGCATTGCGGCGGCGCGGGCGCCGGCCAGGCGGCCAAGATCTGCAACAACATGATCCTCGGCATTTCCATGATTGCGGTCAGCGAAGCCTTCGCGCTCGGCGAAAAGCTCGGCCTGTCGCATCAGGCGCTGTTCGACGTCGCCTCGACCTCGTCGGGACAATGCTGGTCGCTCACGAGCTATTGCCCGGTGCCGGGTCCGGTGCCGGCATCACCCGCGAACAACGACTACAGACCGGGCTTCGCCACCGCGCTGATGCTCAAGGATCTCACGCTGTCGCAGGACGCGGCCAAGGCGGCCGGCGCTGCGACGCCGCTTGGTCAGCAGGCTCAGGAGATCTACAAGGCGTTCGAGGCGGCCGGCCATGGCGCCGTCGACTTCTCAGGGATCATTCAGCACGTTCGCAAGCTCGCCGGGACCGCCTGATGGTGACATTCAAGGACGCACGCGCGTTTCTGCTGGCGCATCGCACCGACTACGATGCCGCGGTGAAGGGATTCCGCTGGCCGGACGCGGTGCCGTTCAATTGGGCGCTCGATTGGTTCGACGCCGAGCTGGCCGCTGATCCCGCCAGCCGCGATCGTGCGGCGCTGTGGATCTTCGATGCCGCGCACGACCGCCAGACCAAGCTGTCCTTTGCGGCGTTGTCGCGCCGCTCCAGCCAGGTTGCGAACTTCCTGCGCGCGCAGGGTCTGAAGCGCGGCGACCATCTGCTGCTGCTGCTCGGCAACGTCGTGCCGCTGTGGGAGACAATGTTGGCGGCGATGAAGCTCGGAATCGTCGTGATCCCTGCGACGACCTTGCTGACCACCGACGAACTGCGCGACCGGCTGGAGCGTGGCCGCGCCAAGGCGGTGGTGGCCGCGCAGGAGCAGGTGGCGAAATTCGCCGATCTCGGCGCTGATGGTCTCGTCCGCATCGTGGTGGGTTCGCCGGCTACGCCGCCAGGCTGGCTGGCGTTCGAGCAGGCCGCCGACGCGCCCGAAGGGTTCTCGCCGGATGGACCGACCCAGGCCGATGATCCGATGCTGCTGTATTTCACCTCGGGCACGACCGCGAAGCCGAAGCTGGTGCGGCACAGCCATCGCAGCTATCCGGTCGGGCATCTCTCGACCATGTACTGGCTCGGCCTGCAGCCCGGCGACGTGCATCTCAACATCTCCTCGCCGGGGTGGGCCAAGCATGCCTGGAGCTGCTTCTTCTCGCCTTGGAATGCAGGTGCGACCGTGTTCGTCGTCAACCAGCCGCGCTTCGACGCCAAGGGCCTGCTCGCGATCATCCGCCGCTGCGGCGTCACGACGTTGTGCGCGCCGCCGACCGTGTGGCGGCTGTTCATCCAGGAGCATCTCACCGACTTCAAAGTCTCGTTGCGCGAGGCCTGCGGCGCCGGCGAGCCGCTCAATCCGGAAGTGATCGATCAGGTGCGCGCCGCCTGGGGGCTCACGATCCGCGATGGCTACGGCCAGACCGAGACTGCCGCGATCGTCGGCAACTCGCCGGGCCAGAAGTTGAAGATCGGCTCGATGGGGCGGCCGCTGCCGGGCTATCGCGTCGAGGTCGCCGACATCGACGGCCATCCCGCCAGCGAAGGCGAGATCACTCTGTCGCTCACGGGCGAGCGTCCGGCCGGCCTGATGCAGGGCTATCAGGGCGACGACGGTAATGTCTCGGGCGCCGCTGGTGAGCGCTACCGCACCGGGGACGTCGTGTTCCAGGACGAGGACGGCTACCTCACCTTCGTCGGCCGCTCCGACGATGTGTTCAAATCGTCGGACTACCGCATCTCGCCGTTCGAGCTGGAGAGCGTGCTGCTCGAACACGAAGCCGTCGCCGAAGCCGCCGTGGTGCCGTCTCCGGATCCCATCCGCCTCGCGATCCCGAAAGCCTATGTGCTGCTCACGTCAGGCGCGGAGCGTTCTCGCGAAACGGCGCTGTCGATCTTCACGCATCTGCAGGCGCGGCTGGCGCCGTTCAAGCGCATCCGCCGGCTCGAGCTCGTCAGCGAGCTGCCGAAGACGATCTCGGGCAAGATCCGCCGCGTGCAGCTGCGCCGGCTCGAGCATGACGACAACCGCAGCGACGGCTTGCGCGGCGTCGAGTTTCGCGAAGAGGATTTTCCGGAGTTGCAGAAGGCGCGGCCGGGGCCGGAAGGCTAGAGTGGTGACCGCGCCGATCTGTGCTGAACGATGATCAATGGTCTTGGAGAAAGACGAAGACGAATGAACCAGATCTGGAAGAAGCCGCCGATTTCACTTGCAGCGTATCAGGCCATGGTCGGCGAGGAGATCGGCGTGTCGTCGTGGCATGTGCTCGACCAGAAGCGCATCGACACCTATGCCGACGTGATCGAGGATCACCAGTTCATCCATGTCGATCCCGAGAAGGCCAAGGATACGCCGTTCGGCACCACCATCGCGCACGGCTTTCTCACGATGTCGCTGCTATCAGTCATGTCCTACGAGGTGATGCCGGCGATCGAGGGCACCACGATGGGCGTCAACTACGGATTCAACCGGTTACGCTTCCTGGCGCCGGTGAAATCCGGCAAGCGCGTGCGCGGACGCTTCGTTCTCACCGAGGCCACGCTGCGCAAGCCGAAGGAATTGCAATCGGTCACCAACGTGGCGGTCGAGATCGAAGGCGAGGACAAGCCTGCGCTGCTCGCCGACTGGATCGGCCTGATCTATCTGAGTTAACCCGCTCGTCATCATCACCACCCTCGTCATCGCCGGGCTTGACCCGGCGATCCATCACTGAGTGAAAAGCTTGAGTCTTGATCGATGCTCGGGCGTTCGCCGCGGAGGGGCTTCGACCCCCCAGGCGGCTCCAGCCCGGGCATGACGACAAACAAATAGGAACGAACATGGCAATCAGATTTGACGGACGCGTCGCCATCGTCACCGGCGCCGGCAATGGTCTCGGACGCGCGCACGCGCTGGGGCTGGCAAGCCGGGGCGCCAAGGTCGTGGTCAATGATTTCGGCGGCGCACGCGACGGCACCGGCGGCTCGATGACGGCGGCCGAGACCGTGGTCGAGGAGATCCGAAAGGCCGGCGGCACCGCGATCGCCGACGGCGCCGACGTCTCGAATTTCGAGCAGGTCACCGCGATGGTCGAGCGCGCCACCAGGGAGTGGGGCAGCGTCGATATCATGTGCGCCAATGCCGGCATCCTGCGCGACAAGTCGTTCGGCAAGATGGAGGTGGCCGATTTCGCCAAGGTGCTGGACGTGCATCTGGTCGGCAGCTTCTACTGCTGCAAGGCGGTATGGAACGGCATGCGCGAGCGCAATTACGGACGCATCGTGCTGACGACGTCGTCCTCCGGGCTGTTCGGCAATTTCGGCCAGGCCAATTACGGCGCGGCGAAATCCGGCATGGTCGGCCTGATGAACGTGCTGGCGGAGGAGGGACGCAAGACCAACATCCGCGTCAACATCATCTCGCCGACCGCGGCGACCCGCATGACCGAGGAGTTGTTGCCGCCGCAGGCGCTGCAGCTGATGCGGCCGGAATCGATCACGCCGGCGGTGGAATATCTGCTGAGCGAGGACGCGCCGACCCGCACCATCATGGGCGCCGGCGCCGGCTCGTTCGCGGTCATCAAGATCATGGAGAGCGAGGGCATCAATCTGGCCGAGGAGGAGTGGACGCCCGACGCCGTCGCTGCGCATTTCCAGGAGATCAGCGACATGTCGAAGGCGCGCGCGTTGCAGGGCGCGTTCGAGCAGACGCAGAAGTACGTCTCGCAGGCCGCGGCGCGGCTGGGGCTGAAGCTGTAGGTCTCGCTGTCATTCCGGGGCGCGCGTCAGCGCGAGCTACGATGCGCAATTGCGCATCGGAGAATCCATAACCACGATCGGGAGTATGGATTCCGGGCCTGCGCCAAGGGGCGCATCCCGGAATGACGACCTTTTTCGTTGATCCACTGTCCGTTCCCAACTGATTGCGCGATGTCCTTAGCCCAACCAACCATCGCCATCATCGGAGCCGGCCCGGCCGGGCTGATGGTGGCCGAAGTTCTGGCTGAAGGCGGTGCGGCCGTCACGGTCTATGACGCCATGCCGTCGGTCGCGCGCAAGTTCCTGATGGCCGGGCGCGGCGGGCTCAATCTCACCCACAGCGAAGCGCTGACGGCGTTCCTGTCGCGCTATCGCGAGGCGGCCGAGTGGCTGGCGCCAGCCATCGACGCGTTTCCGCCGGAGCGCCTGCGGCAATGGTGCGAACAACTGGGGCAGCCGACCTTCGTCGGCTCCTCGGGCCGGGCGTTTCCCGTCGCGATGAAAGCCTCGCCGCTGCTGCGGGCATGGATGCACAGGCTCGACGCGGAGGGCGTACGATTTGCTCTGCGCCATCGCTGGACCGGCTGGGACGGCGAGGGACGGTTGACCTTCACGACGCCGATAGCTGCGCGCGCGATCGCAGCCGACGCAACCGTGCTGGCGCTCGGCGGCGCCAGCTGGCCGCGGCTTGGCTCCGACGGCGGCTGGGTGCCGATCCTCGCGGCCAAGGGCATCGCGACCGCGCCGCTGCGGCCGGCCAATTGCGGCTTCACCGTCGCCTGGTCGGAGATCTTCCG
>JBARNF010000253.1:0-13280 GCA_049802835.1 Bradyrhizobium sp. | reverse complement strand
TTGCGCACGCGCGCGACCATGTTGGCAAAGCGCGGATCGTCGGGCAGCGCCGGCTGCTCCAGCACCTTGGCGCACAGCGTCTTCCACTCGCGCTCGCTCTGGATCGAGATCAGGATGTCCTTGCCGTCCTTGGAGGTGAACACGCCATAGGGCGCGATCGAGGGGTGGGCGAGGCCGATGCGCTTGGGCGGGTGACCGGCCTCCGCATTGAGCAGCGGCACGGTGAGCCAGTCGGCCATCACGTCGAACATCGAGATGCGGATATCAGCGCCCTCATTGGTGCGGCCGCGCTTGATCAGCGCCTCCAGGATCGCGGCATGTGCTGTCGCGCCGGTGGCGACGTCGACGATCGACATGCCGACGCGCGAGGGCCCGTCCGGGCCGCCGGTGATCGAGGCGAGCCCGCTCTCGGCCTGGATCAAGAGATCATAGGCCTTGCGGTCGGCATAGGGGCCGCTGTCGCCATAGCCCGTGATGGTGCAAAGAATCAGCTTCGGATAGTCCTTGCGCAGCCGCTCGCGGGCAAAGCCCATTCTGTTCATCGAGCCGGGCTTGAGGTTCTGCAGCAGCACGTCGGCGCCTGCGATCAGCTTCTCGAGCTCGGCGCGGCCTTCTTTCGTCGCGAGATCGACGACGACGGAATCCTTGCCGCGGTTGAGCCAGACGAAATAGCTGCTCTGGCCGTTGGCGGCGGCATCGTAGCCGCGGGCGAAATCGCCCTCGGGACGTTCGATCTTGATGACATGTGCGCCGGCGTCCGCCAGCCGCGACGAGCAGAACGGCGCGGCCACCGCCTGCTCGACGGCGACGACGATGATCCCTTCAAGCGGCAGCATCGCGGGACCTCAATACGACCTGGGCATGCCGAGCACGTGCTCGGCGACGTAGGAAAGAATGAGGTTGGTCGAGATCGGCGCCACCTGATACAGCCGCGTCTCGCGGAACTTGCGCTCGACGTCGTATTCCTCGGCGAAGCCGAAACCGCCATGGGTCTGGATGCAGGCATTGGCCGCCTCGAACGAGGCGTCGGCCGCGAGCATCTTGGCCATGTTGGCCTCGGCGCCGCAATCCTGTCCCGCCTCGTATTTGCGCGTGGCTTCCTTGACCATCAGCTCGGCTGCGCGCATCGACGCATATGCCTTCGCGATCGGAAACTGGATGCCTTGATTCTGCCCGATCGGGCGGCCGAACACGACGCGCTCCTTGGCGTAGTTCGTGGCCTTCGCGATGAACCATTTGGCGTCGCCGACGCACTCGGCCGCGATCAGGATGCGCTCGGCGTTCATGCCGGAGAGGATGTAGCGGAAGCCCTTGCCTTCCTCGCCAATCAGATTTTCCGCAGGCACCCGCATGTCGGTGAAGAACACCTCCGTGGTGGCATGGTTCATCATCGTCCGGATCGGGCGGATCGTCAGCCCGGCGTGCCTCGCCTCGCGCATGTCGACGATGAAGACGGAGAGGCCATCGGTGCGCTTGTGCGCCTGGTCCTTCGGCGTGGTGCGCGCGAGCAGGATCATCAGGTCGGAATATTCGGCGCGGCTGGTCCAGATCTTCTGGCCGTTGACGATGTAGCTGTCACCGTCGCGTTTCGCGAAGGTTTTGAGCGAGGAGGTGTCGGTGCCTGAGGTCGGCTCGGTGACGCCGAACGCCTGCAGCCGCAGCTCGCCACTGGCGACCTTCGGCAGCCACTTGGCCTTCTGCTCGGCATTGCCATGACGCAGCACCGTGCCCATCGTGTACATCTGGGCATGACAGCCGCCGCCATTGCAGCCGGCGCGCTGGATCTCTTCGAGGATCGCCGCCGCAGCCGAGAGCTTCAGGCCGGCGCCGCCATATTCCTCCGGAATCAGCACGGAGAGATAGCCGGCCTGCGTCAGCGCGTCGACGAACGCACTGGGATAGGCCATCTCGCGATCGAGCTTGCGCCAATATTCGCCGGGGAACTGGGCGCAGAGCTTGGCGACCGCGTCGCGGATGTCGGCATGGTCGTCGTGCTGATGCTGGTCTGTCATGCGCTGCTCCGCGGGCCGATGTTGCGCGGCCTGCGGTCTCCCTGTGCTCGTTTGTCATAGCCTATGACGAAGCATGCCATCCTTGGCAAGCAGGGAATGACCACGCCGCGCGCGTTCGGCCCCGCCCCAGCGGCATATCGAAGCCGCGCAGCGCTCGCGTTCTAGCTGACGGGAAATCCGAGGTGGCCGCGGAAACGGGTCTTCAGGAAAACCCCGTCGCGCGGGGGCAGCGCACGGTCGACATGATCGGTCGAGATCGCCACGCGGGCGAAATGCGGCCCCGCGAGATCGTACAGTTTCGGCCGGAAGTTCTCGAGCTCAGCAAGAGTCTCGATCGTGCTCACCGAGGGAAAGCCGGCGCCCGCGGCGATCAGCTCGAGCTTGGTGCCGAGGCCAGAATGGCTCATCTGCATGCCGGTCTCGCCGAAATGGGCGTTGTCCAGCACGACGATCGCGAGATTCGTCGGCTTCTTGGCCGCGATGGTCGCAAGGCTGCCCAGCCCCATCAGCTGCTCGCCGTCACCGGTGATGATTGCGACCGGCCGCTGTGGCTGGGCCAGCGCCAGACCAAGACCGATCATGGCAGCGCCTCCCATCGCGCCCCACAGATAGAAATTCGCCGGATGATCGCCGGCATCGAACACATCGTAGGACGACGAGCCGAGGCCGCTGACGACCAGCAGGTCGCCGCGATCCGCGAGCAGCGCCTTCACCGCGGCGCGACGGTCGAGCGGTCCGGTCATCAGCGATCCGGTCATCGCTTGCCCTCCGTCCATTGCTTGCGGCCGATCATGCGCTGAGAGATCAGCACGGCGATCGGCTGATCGCTGTCGAACGCCAACGCGGCCGCGGCCGAGGTGATCTCGCCCGCCTCCTCGGGGCGCTCCATCCGGTACACGGTGACGCCCATGATCTCGAAGGCGGCTTTCGTGGCCCTGCCCATCGGCACCTGCCACGGATTGAACTCGGCCCACTCGCCGCGCATCGTCACGAAGGTCAGGAATGGGAAGCGGCAGCTCGCCAGCAGCGAGAACATATTAACGCAATTGCCGACGCCGCTCGACTGCATCAGCAGCACCGCGCGCTGTCCGCCGAGCCAGGCGCCGGCGGAAAGCGCGACGCCTTCCTCCTCGGTGGTCAGGACGGTGGTGGCGATTGCGGGATCGTTGTGAGCAAGCTGGATCAGGCGGGAATGGCCGGCGTCGGGCACGTAGCAAAGCTGCCTGATGTCGGCAACCTTCAGCGCCTGGTAGATGGCGAGCGGCCAGTCGGAGCCGGCCGGTGGCGTGTCGGAAGCGGTCATGTCGTCCTTCGGTACAAGCGCACCTGCAAAGGCGCAGAGAATGATCGGGTCAAAAGCGCGCGTCGCGGCTCATCTCATCAGGTTCTCCCGGCCATGGCCAAGCCGAATTTTTTACAGGCCGCTTGACGCAGCCATTGTAAGTGATCTTGCCATCTCCGCGAGCCGTAGAGATCCCTGCTTGTGCTGGCGATCGGGCTCGTTATTGTTCCCGTGTTTGAACCTATGATACCTCGCAAAGGAATTATTTTGATGAGACTGATCGGTATTTTCCTGGTGTCGACTGCGCTCCTTATCCCCGGCTATGCCAATGCCCGAGAGCGCAACGATAGCCCGCACTCCCAGGAGTGCATGGCAAAGAATGGCTTCACCTTGGAGATGTGGCGTGCACATCGCGCCGGGACGGATGCGCAGGTCCACAAATTCATTCAGTGCCGGGACCGGGTGTCGGCCGCAGAAGCTCTGCGGATTGGTCGTCGGGACCATAATTTCAGTCCCAACTTCTAATTGGCGTCACGGCAGCAGGCCGCGCGACGACCTGCCCACCCAACGAGGTGGAGGCCCCGGCCGGGGCCCTCATCCCGGAATCCGCACCGGGAGCGATTCATAGCCGCGCACGAAGCTGGAATAGACCCGCTTCGGCTCGCCGACGACCTCGATGCGGTCGAAGCGCTTGAGGATCTCCTGCCAGACGATGCGCAGCTGCAGCTCGGCGAGCCGCATGCCGACGCAGCGGTGGATGCCGAAGCCGAACGAGAGGTGGATGCGCGGCCGCTTGCGATCGATGATGAAGGCGTCGGGATTCTCGATCACCTCCTCGTCGCGGTTGCCGGAGACGTACCACATCACGACCCGGTCGCCCTTGCGGATCTTCTGCCCGCCGAGTTCGGTATCGACCAGCGCGGTGCGCCGCATGTGGGCGAGCGGCGTCTGCCAGCGGATCACCTCCGGCACCATGGTCTCGATCAGCGCCGGATTGTCGCGCAGCTTCTGATATTCGCCAGGGTTCTCGTTCAGCGCCAGCACCGAGGCCGTCATCGTGTTGCGGGTGGTGTCGTTGCCGCCGACGATGAGCAGGATCAGATTGCCCATCAGATTGTCCGGCGTCATGTGGCGCGTCGCCTCGCTATGCGCCATCATCGAGATCAGGTCGCGGCCCGGTTCGGCCTGGCGCGCCTTCCACAGCCGGCCGAAGGTCTCGGCGCATTCCGCGAGCTCGCGCCGGCGCTCCTCCTCCGAGGAGACGATGCCGCTCTTGGGCAGCGCGGTGGACACGTCCGACCAGCGCGTCAGCTTGCGCCGCTCCTCGAACGGGAAGTCGAACAAGGTCGCCAGCATCTGCGTCGTCAGCTCGATCGAGACCTTCTCGACGAAGTTGAAGGTCTCGTTGCGCGGCAGCGAATCCAGCACCTTGGCCGAGCGCTGCCGGATCAGGACCGCGAGCTGGTCGAGATGGTCGGGGGTGAACATCGGCGACACGGTCTTGCGCTGCTCGCCATGAACAGGCTCGTCCATCGCGATGAAGCTCGGCCATTCGTAGCCGGGCGCGACGTCGCGAATCATGATGCCGCCATGGCTGACATCGGATGAGAAGATCGCGTGGCTGGTGTCGACATGCATGATGTCGTGATAGCGCGTCACCGACCAATAGGGCTCGATCGGCGCCTTGGTGCAGTAGTGCACCGGCGCCTCCTTGCGCAGCCGCTCGAACCACGGCCAGATCGTGTCGCTCTGGAACAGCCGCGGCGCGCCGGGATGGAAGTCCTCCAGCGGCGTGGAATAGGCCGCGAGCCGCGCCTCGCGCAGCAGATCGGCGTTGTCGGAACGAAGCGCGGCCTGGGCAGTCATGGGGTGTTCCTTGTCCTGGCGACATCTCGCGTCCAGGTCATCGTCCGCGAAGGCGGACGATCCAGGACGCCGAGACGCCACTCATCTTGCAATCTAGTTCTCTGGAATACTGGATGCCCCGCATGCGCGGGCATGACGCTCGAGACCATGTCGCCTTGATAATACAACCTAGGCCACAATCCGCACCGGCAATGTTTCATATCCCTTCACGAAGCTGGAATAGACCCGCTTCGGCTCGCCGATCACGTCGATATGATCGAATCGCTTCAGGATCTCCTCCCAGATGATCTTCAGTTGCAGCTCGGCCAGTCGCAATCCGACGCAGCGGTGGATGCCGAAGCCGAACGACAGATGCTGGCGCGGCCGGATGCGGTCGATGATGAAATCATAGGGGCGCTCGATCGCGGCCTCATCGCGGTTGCCCGAGACATACCACATCACGACCTTGTCGCCCTTCCTGATCTGCCTTCCGCGGAACTCGAGGTCGGCCAGCGCCGTGCGCCGCATGTGGGCGAGCGGCGTCTGCCAGCGGATCACCTCCGGCACGAAGCTGTCGATCAGGGCCGGATTGTCCTTGAGCTTGCGGTACTGGTCGGGATTTTGGCTCAGCGCGTAGAGGCTGCCGGACATCGTGTTGCGGGTGGTGTCGTTGCCGCCGACGATCAGGAGCACGAGATTGCCGAGGAAGTTCTTGGGGTCCATGTCGCGGGTGGCCTCGCTGTGGGCCATCATCGACAGCAGGTCGCTCTTCGGCGGCTGGTTGACGCGCTGCTGCCACAGCCGGGCGAAATAGCGCGCGCACTCCATCAGCTCGGCCTGCCGTTCGTCCTCGGTCGCGACCAGCCCGTCAGGACCGGGAAGCGTGGTCGCGATATCGGACCAGCGCGTCAGCTTGCCGCGGTCCTCCCAGGGGAAGTCGAACAGCACCGCCAGCATCTGCGTGGTCAGCTCGATCGAGACGCGGTCGACCCAGTCGAACACCTCGCCAACAGGCAGATTGTCCAGGCACTCGGCCGAACGCTTGCGAATGTTGATCGCGAGCTCGTCGAGATGCGTCGGCGTGAACATCGGCGCCACGGTCTTGCGCTGGGCGGCATGGCGCGGCGGATCCATCGCGATGAAGCTCTCGCGGCGCAGCTCCGGATCGACGTCGCGGATGGTGATGCCGCCGAGCGCCGAGGCCGACGAGAACACCGCGTGATTGGTCTCGATCTCCATGATGTCGTCATAGCGGGTGATCGACCAATAGGGCCCGAACATCGAGTCGCTGCAGTAGTGCACCGGGTCCTCGCGGCGCAGCCGGTCGAAATAGGGCCAGTGCGTGTCGGTCCGGAACAGCTCGGGATGACCGGGATCGAATTCGGCCAGCGGCAGCGAGGCTGCGCGCCGCGTTGCGGCGTCGATCATCGGTTCGCGTGCCGCAATCGGCCGAAGCGCGTCGGCGAGCTCTGTGGTCCCGTGCATGGATGTCTCCCTGGTCGCCGGATTCTTGGCGCCCGGCGCTATCTGGCGCAATTACATCCTGCCCGGGATCGAGGGGCAAGCGCGGAGTTTGCCGGGCGCTGCGTCGGCGGTCTTGCGTCGCAGCGCTGCTCTTTTGCAGGACGCCGGGCGTGACAACCGCCGCGTCACGGAATATGGCTACGATCGGTTGTTGCAAAGCAGAAGAAGTGCAGGAGGCCGCCATCATGATCGCCAACGCGCAACGCATGTTCAATTTCGATCTCGGCGAGACTGCGGACGCGATCCGCGAGACGGTGGCCAGTTTTTCGCAGGATCAAATCGCGCCGCGCGCCGCCGAGATCGACCGCTCCAATCAGTTTCCGCGCGACCTCTGGCCCAGGATCGGCGAGCTCGGCCTGCATGGCATCACGGTCGAGGAGGAGTATGGCGGCGCGGGCTTGGGCTATCTCGAGCACTGCATCGCCATGGAGGAGATCTCGCGCGCCTCGGCCTCGGTCGGCCTGTCCTACGGCGCCCACTCCAATCTCTGCGTCAACCAGATCCGCCGCAACGGCAACGAAGCGCAGAAGCGCAAATACCTGCCCAAGCTGATCTCGGGCGAGCATGTCGGCTCGCTCGCAATGTCCGAGCCGCAGGCCGGCTCGGACGTGGTGTCGATGAAGACGCGCGCCGACAGACGCGGTGATCGCTTCGTCCTCAACGGCAACAAGATGTGGATCACCAACGGTCCGATCGCGGAGACGCTGGTGGTCTATGCCAAGACTGATCCGCAAGCAGGCCCGCGCGGCATCACCGCCTTCATCATCGAGAAAGGCATGAAGGGTTTCTCGACCGCGCAGAAGCTCGACAAGCTCGGCATGCGCGGCTCCGACACCTGCGAGCTGGTGTTCGAGGATTGCGAGGTGCCTGAGGAGAACGTGCTGGGACAGGTCGGCCGCGGTGTGAACGTGCTGATGAGCGGCCTCGACTACGAGCGCGCGGTGCTCGCGGCGGGACCGCTCGGCATCATGCAGGCCTGCATGGACGCGGTGCTGCCTTACTTGCACGAGCGCAAGCAGTTCGGCCAGCCGATCGGCACCTTCCAGCTCGTTCAGGGCAAGGTCGCCGACATGTACACGACGATGAATGCCGCGCGCGCCTATGTCTATGCCGTCGCGAAGGCCTGCGACCGCGGCGAGACCACGCGCGAGGATGCGGCGGGCGCGATTCTGTTTGCGGCGGAGAAAGCGACGCAGTGTGCGCTCGATGCGATCCAATTGCTCGGCGGCAACGGCTACATCAACGATTATGCGACCGGACGGCTGCTGCGTGACGCCAAGCTCTACGAAATCGGCGCCGGCACCAGCGAGATCAGGCGCATGCTGATCGGCCGGGAATTGTTCGACAAGACGTCCTGAAAGGTCGAGCGAGGCGAGGACGCGGGGGCGGTCCGTGCGCTCATCGGGCGGATCGCGATATTTCGTCGGGGGCCGCCCAAGCCGGTGTTTTTTTCCGGCCGAGTTGCGTACAAAATGCGCCGCAACGTCGAACCTCGGAGTCGCCCCGGCGACAGATACCCGAGGTATATTGTATGTCATTGCGCGTGTCGGAGGCGTCAGCCGTGAACCAGATGAGTTACGTTCCACAGCAGCCGCCGCCGCTTCCGCCGTTGACGGCGGCGTTTTCCGGCGTTCGCGGTGAGTTCTTCAGGCTGGTCAGCCGCGGTGCGGCCATCGAACTGATCACGCTGGGCTTCTACCGCTTCTGGCTCGCGACCGACATCCGCCGGCATTTGTGGGTCAGCACGGCCGTCGATGGCGATTCCGCCGAGTATACCGGCCGCGGCAGGGAGCTGTTGATCGGATTCCTGTTCGCGATGGCGATCCTGGTCCCGATCTACCTTGCCTATTTCGTCGTCAGCGTCGAAGCCGAGCGCTACCAGGGCTTTGCCAGCGTGCCGCTGGTGATTTCCTTCTACGCATTCGGCCAGTTCGCGATCTATCGCGCGCGGCGCTACCGGCTGACGCGCACGGTCTGGCGCGGCGTGCGGTTCTGGATGGACGGCTCGGGCTGGGCCTATGCCGGACGCGCCATGCTGTGGACGCTGTTGGCCGTTGTCACGCTCGGGCTGGCCTGGCCATGGCGGGCGGCCGCGCTCGAGCGCTACAAGATGCGGCACTCGCACTATGGCGACCTGAGTGGCGACTTCGAGGGACGCGGCTGGGAGTTCTTCAAGCGGGCGTGGTATCTGTGGCTGGTCGCGCCATTTGCGCTCGTGCTGTTTCCACTGCTGCCCTTCGTCTATGCGCAGCTCAAGGCCGTTGAATGGCGCTGGTGGCTGTCGGGTATCCGCTTCAGTGGCGTTCGCCTCGAATCGAACTTGCCCGGAAACGCCTTCTATGGCCTCTACTGGAAGGTCATCGGCTGGTTCTTCCTGCTGTCGCTCGTCTCCTCCGTCTATTTCGGCGGGGTGGCTGCGCTGACCGCGAGCCTGTCAGGGCCGGACCCTGACGATCTGTCGCCGATCCAGTTTTACGCCAATCACGTGCCGATGCTGGTTGGGATGGCGCTCGGTTACATCGCGCTGATCCTGGCGCTCAACGTCGTGATGCGCCTCTATCTGGTGCGCGATATGTGGGCGACGGTGCTGGCCTCAATCCAGGTGCACGGCATCGAGGCCATGGCCAACGTCGCCGCCAAGGGCGATCTGGCCAGCGCGCTCGGCGAGGGGTTTGCCGATGGACTCGACGTCGCCGGATTCTGATCCCGAGCTCGGTGCGGAGCGACGGGACGTCGACGGGGCATCGGTGGAGCCGGCCGCCGCGCCCGGCGGCCCTGCGACCTATTTCGACGGGCTGTCAAACCGGCGGCAGACCGTCACGATCGGTTTCGCCAATCAGCTGGTGATGCGCAGCGCCGACAATTACGTCTCCTGGCCCTACGCCGACATCCGGCGCGTCGATGGTCCGAGCGGCACGCTGCGCGCCAGCTGCCTGTCGGCCGCGCCGTTGGCGCGCCTGGAGATCCGCGATGCGGCTGTCGCGGCCGAACTGATCGCGCGCTGCAGCCATATCGACGAGAACCGGGTGACGCGCGGCGCGATCGCGCGCATCACCGGCTGGTCGCTGGCCGCCTCAGCCTCGATCGTCACGCTCGTGCTGGTCGTGATCCCGTTCGCCGCCGACCGGCTGACCCCGCTGGTCCCCCCGAGCATGGAGCGGCATCTCGGCGAAGCCGCGGTGGTGCAGATTAACACGGTTTTCGGCGACAAGGTCTGCAGCGAGGCGGCCGGACAGGCTGCGTTCGGCAAGCTCGTCACGGCGCTGCGCGCGCCGGCCGGCCTCGACGACAGCATTGCGTCGCAGGTGCTGGATACACCGATTCCGAACGCATTCGCGCTGCCGGGTGGGCGGTTCTTCCTGCTGAGGGGGCTGCTCGACAAGGCCAACGATCCCGATGAGATCGCCGGCATCCTGGCGCACGAGCTCGGCCATCTGAAGCACCGCGACAATCTGCGGCAGCTGATCCACAATGGCGGCAGCTCGTTCCTGATCGGGCTGCTGTTCGGCGACATCACCGGCGCCGGCGCAGCGATCTTCGCCTCGCGGACGATCGTCAACGCCTCCTATTCGCGCGAGGCGGAAGAGGCCGCCGACAGTTTCGCCATTCAAGTGATGCAAAAGCTCGGGCGGCCGACGCGGCCGATGGGCGAATTGATGTTCCGCATCACCGGCAAGGAGGACGGCAAGCGTCCCTCGCTATGGGCGAGCCATCCGCTCACCGAGGATCGCTTGGCGCGCATGCGCGCCGAGGACCGCCCGCCGAGCGGTCCGGCGTTGCTCAGCCCGGAGGAGTGGCGCGCGCTGAAGGGGATCTGCAGGTAGGGCTGAGTTGCCGCAGCCGCTTTTCCAAATGCGGTGTCGTCCCTGCGAACGCAGGGACCCATAGCCACCGGATCTGATGATTAGAAGAAGGTGTCGCTCAGCCTGCCTCATTGCAGGGCCGCGGCGTATGGGTCCCGGGTCGGCGTCGGGACGACGCTGGCGCGTTGTCCCGACTTGCCCGGGACGACAGCGGAGGTTGTAAGCTGACGCCGAAGCCCGTCACTCCGCCAGATTGTTCACCTGCTTCACCCAGGCGCGGACGTCGGTGAGCACGTCCGGCAGCACGGCCTTGACCTCGGTGAGAGTCATGCCGGCCTTGACGCGCGGATCGTAGAGCAGATTGAGGATGTACTGATCATAGACGTCGAAGAAGCCCATCGAGACGTTGTCGTTGAACATGGTCCAGGGCACGCTGGAGGTGTCGTTGATCGGGCCGAGCGACTGCAGGAGCTCCTCATAGGCGCAGTCGAGAAAGACGAAATCGCCATTGTCGACGGTCAGGATCACGTCGGAATGCTCGATCTCGAACGCCTCGTTCTTGCGGAAGCCGGACAGGCATTGCGGGTCGAGCGAGGTCTTGATCTCGCGCGCGCGCTCGCTGCCATAGGCCTGGCTGATGGTGTGGTAGAGATCGCGGTCGCGCACCAGCTTGACCCGGACATTGGCGTCGCCGTCGCTCTCGGTCATGGCGATGTCGAGATTGCGGATGTGCGCGGCGATGTCGCTGACGACCCTGGCGAGCTGCGCCTTGCGATCGGCGCGGCGGCCGTCGGCGAACACCCGCACCGGCGCGTCGTACTTCCTGATCCGGTCGACCCGTCCGGCCAGATGATATTCGGCGCCGAACGCGGTCTTGAAGAAGCCGTCGGTGATCTCGGCGTCGGTGAAGCTCTTCTTCTCGGCGCGCTGGCGCGCGGCAATCGCCGGGATCTCGGCGGTCGAGGCCGGCAGCGCCATCGTCGCGAGCGAGGCCAGCGCGGCGGTCAGGGAGATTGCTGCGGTCCGCATGGACCGCCAGGAGCAGGACTGCCCCCGGCGAGGATGAGCGCTCCGACGTTGCGACATGGTCCCGATCGCGTGCGGCTCTCAGTTCTTGACGATCACGGTGGCGCCGACCGAGACGCGGTCATAGAGATCGGCGACATCGTCGTTGGTCATGCGGAAGCAGCCCGACGACACGGCCTGGCCGATCGTCTCCGGCTCGTTGGAGCCATGGATGCGATACAGCGTGGAACCAAGATACATCGCGCGCGCGCCGAGCGGGTTCTCGATGCCGCCGGCCATGTGGCGCGGCAGGTCGGGGCGGCGCCGCAGCATCTGCGACGGCGGGGTCCAGGCCGGCCATTCCTTCTTGGCCGTGATACGATGCACGCCGCTCCAGCGGAACCCGTCGCGGCCGACGCCGATGCCGTAGCGCAGTGCCTGACCGTTCGGCAGCACCAGATAGAGCCGGCGCTCGCTGGTGTTCACGATGATCGTGCCGGGCGCATACTGACCGTCGTACATCACCGTCTGGCGCGGAATCGGGCTGACGCCGCCCTGGAAGAAGTTCGGCCCGCCGCCGAAGATGTCCCTGGTGTCGAACATTTCCGCCCGCGCCATTCCGGCGCTTGCCACCGACGCGACCGCAGCAATTCCCAAAGCAAAACAGCGCTTCATTTCTATCCCCTGGCAAACATCAAATTCCGTTCGCAGACAGGCCATAAACGGTTGCACTTCGCAACCCACGGCGCCGTGAGGCCGGTATGTGGCGGCGGTACGTGGCCCAAATCCCACGGAAAGTCGCCCACTCCCCGGGCCAACATCCTGTTAGCCAAGCCAACGCATGGGCATCGCGGCGATGGCAGCAATGCGGCCATGCCCTTTGACGAGGCCACCGAACAATGATTGATCTGCCGACCACTGCAAATGGCGCGCGGAATCAACGGGAGCAAATGATGAACGGTGCGGAAAGCCTGGTGCGGACCCTGGTCGCGGGGGGCGTTGACGTCTGCTTTACCAATCCGGGCACCTCCGAGATGCATTTCGTTGCCGCGCTCGACCGTGTCGAGGGCATGCGCTGCATCCTCGGCCTGTTCGAGGGCGTCGTGACCGGCGCTGCCGACGGCTATTTCCGCATGAAGGGCACCCCGGCCTCGACGCTGCTGCATCTCGGCCCCGGCCTGGCCAACGGTCTCGCCAATCTGCACAACGCCAAAAAGGCGCGCTCGGGCATCGTCAACATCGTCGGCCAGCACGCGACCTACCACATCGGCTTCAACGCGCCGCTGACCTCGGACATCGAGGGCCTGGCGCGGCCGATGTCGGACTGGGTGCGGACCTCGCCGAGCGCCAAGACGGTGGCCGCCGACGGCGCTGCCGCGATCGCCGCCGCCAAGAGCGCGCCGCCGCAGATCGCTACCCTGATCCTGCCCGCCGACACCGCCTGGAACGAAGCCGACGGCATCGCGGAGGTTCCGCCCGAGGCGCAGCGTCCGGGCTATTCGGCCGACGCCGTGGAGAAGGCCGCGAAGATCCTGCACGCCCACGGTCCGGACACCCTCGTGCTGATGACCGCGGGCGCGCTGACAGAGCAGGGTCTGGCCTTCGCCCAGCGCATCGCCGGCAAGACCGGCTGCCGCGTGATGGGCCAGACATATCATCCGCGCATGGCGCGCGGGGCGGGTCGGTTCTCGATCGACCGCATCCCTTACGTGATCGAGCAGGCGCTGCCGATCGTGAGAAACTACAAGCATATCGTGCTGGTCGAGGCCAACGATCCCGTCGCCTTTTTCGCCTATCCGAACAAGCCGA
>JBARNF010000252.1:0-3196 GCA_049802835.1 Bradyrhizobium sp. | reverse complement strand
TCACTGTTCCTTGCTTTTACTTGCTGCATGCAGGCAGAAGCCGAACCAAAATCCGTTCGCTGCGACGGCAAATACTATCAGCAGCAGCAACCTTACTTCGTAACCTACGACCTCGAGGCAAACCATTTTGTCTTTGAGCGCGCCGGTGGGAACATTTTGACGGGCGAGATCATCGCAGTAAACGACGGGCAACTGGACTTCAGCCTGAGGGCCGCGGGAGGACGCATCCTTTTCTCCTTCAACCGCCAGCGCAACTTGATGACGTGGCCGGGAATGCCTGCAGAAGAACTGGGGCGACCTTTGCTGCGACACGCCTGCGCTGAAGTTTCCGCCAGAACGATGCTCTCGGCATTCTGGCCACCGGAGCAATTTGATCCGAAACGTCGCGATGCGGTGGATTCCTTTTCTCTCACCTGCCCAGGCAACACTGGTTCATTTTTTATCACTTTGGATCGCGTCACAAAGACCGTGGTTGTGGAAACCGAACATGCGTCCGGCATTCTGTCCGGCAACATCACTGGCATCGACGATGGCGTTATCAAGTTCACGTTTGGAAGGGGCCCCTCAGATCCACACGATGTGGTGTGGGACGAGCGAACTCGATCGCTGACGTTGGTTGGTGTTCCGGGCGATCCAACAAGGCCGATCACGGTTAAGCAGTGCGCCGTGACAGAACCGCGATCAATTATGGTGTACTACGATGAATGGGCGCGCTGGGGGAAATGAGACGGCATCCATCGGCGGCTCCCAAAGTCGCCTATGGGTCACTCCCGGACGCCGCCAACGTGGCTGCAGTAGGCTCCATCTCGGCCTGTTGCACTTCGATGACGTCGCCGTCACGAAGCCGACGCGTCCAATATTGCGACCGCGCTTTCCACTCGCCGCTCGCGGCTAGTGGGGCGCCGGTTTGGGGATCGCGCACGCGTACGACGCCGCCTGCCGCGAGCGGCGCCGGCTTCAGAAAGATGTTGTCCATTATCCACCTTGCAGATTGTCAGCGCTGGCCTGCACCGTTTTGGTGGCGGTGACGCCGGATGATTGCGGGGCCGCCTTGATGGCGACGCTGTCGAGGTTAACGCGCGTTGGCATCACGGAGGAGGCGCGCGCCATGCCGAGTGCCAGCTCGTGCAGATAGGTGGACGCGCCGAGCTGCGTGGCGATCGCCTTGAGCGCGGCCGGCAACCGGTCGAAATCCGCGGGCGGCGAGGCCGGCGCCGGATCGTAACAGGCCTCTTTCACGCGGATGCGGCCCCGGATCGTCCGGGCCGCGAGGCGGATGTTTTCCTCGCCCGAACGATGCTTGATGGTCGAATGACATTCCTCGAATGGCAGCTTAACCATTTGCCGGAACAGCGCGCCGGTCGGACCGAAATGCAGCGCGTGATAGATCTGATCTTCGAGCACGCCGAGGGAGGCCTCGACCGACGCGTCGGTGTCGGCATAGTCGACGATGACCTCGCCGTCCTGATGGAAGTTGGCGACGACAGAGATTTCGAAGACGAGATCGACCTCGCCCTTGTAGAAGGCAGGGCCAGCCTGCGCGATCTTGGAGAGCGACGAGTTTTCCGTGAACACGGCAATCAATGGGCGCCGTTCGTCGTCGGTGAGATCATCGAACGGATCGATGCGCGAGTCCGAGACATAGGCGCCGGCGATGGTCGGCCATGGGCCGTTGCTCGGCAGCAGCGCCGATGGCCGCAGCGCTTCCAGCGCCGTCAACCGTAGAAATTCGCGCGCTAGCATGGTTAGATCCCATTGAGCGTGAGCCGGACAAAGCCCGGCGTCGAAGGCAGCACCTCGTGGATGCGGAAACGCCGCCCGGTCGCCTCTTGCGTCACGAGATCGCCGGTGCGCGGGCGCCAGGCCAGGCGCGACAAATCGAGCGAGACATAAGGCCGATCGGTCGAATGCCCGGCGCGCTCCGGCTTGACGCCTGCTTGTGCGACCCCCCCGACACCGACGCGGGCGGCGGACTCGCCGAACGGGCACAGCACGTGCTCGACCACGGCGCGCGCCGGATCGGAGATCAGCGGCGCGTTGCGATCAGTGTCGTATTTCATCGGGTCGAAGGTGAAGTGCTCGCCCTGGATACGGTCATGTGTCACCGCCGCAGCGGCGACCGCACGCGCAAACGGTGATGGCATGGTTCCCATTCCGGTTGAATAATTCCGTCATGCGCGGCCTTGGCCCGCGCATCCACGTCTCTCTTCTCAGATGGGCCATTAACGGAACATTATATCTCTGCCTCTTTCGACGAGGCTCGTTGGTCCAAAGGCTGTATGCTGCCTTCGGGCCGAGCTACGCATCACGAATGGCTGGCCCGAAGTGAAGCCGTTATGGATCGAAAGATGAGATGGCCCCAGTGGTATCCGACGCGCGCTGACATCGCGGGCATCCTATTTGCGCTGGTCGTGGCGTGTCTTTTCGCTTTCGTTGTCGTGCGATTTCCCTACTTTCATCAGGCGACTGGCTTCGGTCCCGACTGGGATTGCAAGATCATGCCTAAAGGCGATCCCGTCTGCACTAAGAAGTTGCCTCGGTGAGCGAAATGTTCAGAGCGACGTAGCAGCAACGTCGGCCGTGGGTCAAAACGCGACCTGCCTTCTACACCGCCTCTTGGGCGGAACCAGACGTTTGCGGGGCGATGCCGCATGATGGCGAGCTCATCGGACGTTCGAACCGACTTTCGTGCTGCCAGGCGCCACGGCACCCTACCCCACTCTACGATCGATGATCACGGTCCCCGTCACATCCCCGGCCTGGGCGACGTCGCCGGCCAAGCCAACGCGCGTATTGCCATTTGCCGTCTTGGTGAAATTGAGCGCGGTCGCGTCCCAATACAGCGGATCACCGAACGCCCACGCAGCTCCGGCCGCCTTCGGCTGATCGGCAAAGACGCCCTCGCGGACGATGGCGACGGTGTCGCCGGGATTGGTATCGTTCATGGCGACGCCGAACAGAGCGCCGATCAGGACCGGGAGGCCGCGATTGGTGCCGCCGGCCGGCGAGACGATGTCGATCGTATCGCCCTCGTGACGATAGGTCTGCATGGGAGGTTCTCACTTGCTGTGCTGGACAAAACGAACGGCCGGCGCCCGAGACGCTGGCCGCATGTGGTCGAAACGCCGGGTTAGTTGCCGGGGTTCTTGACCATGCCGCGCCAGTCGATCGCCTTGGCGGCGAAGTCGAGCCGGCC
>JBARNF010000251.1:0-7596 GCA_049802835.1 Bradyrhizobium sp. | reverse complement strand
TCGGTCTGCGTCTCGGCATCAACCGGACCTGGGATTCGCGCTGGTTCGCTGGCAAGGCCGAGTACGGCAAGCTGCTGCATGAAGACGTCAAGATCCGTGAGATCCTGCACAAGGAGCTCAAGCAGGCGGCCGTCGCCAAGATCGTGATCGAGCGCCCGCACAAGAAGTGCCGCGTCACCATTCACTCGGCGCGTCCGGGCGTGGTGATCGGCAAGAAGGGCGCCGACATCGACAAGCTGCGCAAGAAAGTCGCCGACATCACGGATTCCGACGTCGTCATCAACATCGTCGAGATCCGCAAGCCGGAGCTCGATGCGACGCTGGTGGCCGAATCGATCGCGCAGCAGCTTGAGCGCCGTGTCGCGTTCCGCCGCGCCATGAAGCGCGCCGTGCAGTCGGCGATGCGTCTCGGCGCCGAAGGCATCCGCATCAACTGCTCGGGTCGTTTGGGCGGCGCAGAAATCGCGCGCATGGAGTGGTACCGCGAAGGCCGCGTGCCGCTGCATACGCTTCGCGCCGACATCGACTACGGCGTCGCGACCGCGTTCACGACGTTCGGGACCTGCGGCGTGAAGGTCTGGATCTTCAAGGGTGAGATCCTCGAGCACGATCCGATGGCGCAGGACAAGCGGATGGCCGAGGGCGACACCGGTGGTGGCGGCGGCGACCGTGGCGGCCGTTCGCGCCGCGACGCGGCCTGATCGTCAGCCGCGACAAGACAGGTTTGAGGGCTCAAAGCCATGATGCAACCAAAGAAGACCAAGTTCCGAAAGGCGCATAAGGGCCGTATCCACGGCGTTGCGTCCTCGGGTGCGACGCTGGCCTTCGGCCAGTTCGGCCTGAAGGCGATGGAGCCCGATCGCGTCACCGCGCGCCAGATCGAAGCCGCCCGTCGCGCCTTGACTCGTCACATGAAGCGCGCCGGCCGCGTCTGGATCCGCGTGTTTCCGGACCTGCCGGTGTCGAAGAAGCCTGCCGAAGTCCGCATGGGCTCCGGCAAGGGCTCGCCTGAATTGTGGGTCGCCCGCGTCAAGCCAGGCCGGGTGATGTTCGAGATCGACGGCGTCAGCAACCAGATCGCGCGCGAGGCGCTGCTGCTGGCGGCCGCCAAGCTGCCGATCAAGACGCGCTTCGTCGAGCGCATTGCGGAGTAATGGTCATGGCCGAGACGAAGATTGCCGACATTCGCGCGATGAGCCCCGATCAGATGGACGATGCGATCGTCAATCTGAAGAAGGAGCGCTTCAACCTGCGTTTCCAGCGGGCCACCGGGCAGCTGGAAAACACGGCGCGGCTGCGTGAGGCGCGCCGCGACATCGCCCGCATCAAGACCATCGCCGCGCAGCAGCGCGCCAAGACGAAGTAAGAGGCTCGACCCATGCCGAAACGGACCCTCCAGGGCGTTGTCGTCAGCGACAAGCAGGCCAAGACCGTGGTGGTGCGCGTCGACCGGCGCTTCACCCACCCGATCTACAAGAAGACGATCCGCCGCTCGAAGAACTACCACGCCCACGACGAGGGCAACGAGTTCAAGCCGGGCGATACGGTGTGGATCGAGGAGAGCAAGCCGATCTCGAAGCTCAAGCGCTGGACCGTGATCCGGGGCGAGCACAAGAAAACCGCCTGAGTGGCGAAGCGGCCCCTGCAAGGGCCCGTTTCACTTTCGGGATCAATCAAGGCGCAGCTTTCCTGCGCAGCAGATGAAGAGGACGAGGTGCATCAATGATTCAGATGCAGACCAACCTCGACGTGGCCGATAATTCCGGCGCACGCCGTGTCATGTGTATCAAGGTGCTCGGCGGCTCGAAGCGCCGCTATGCCACCGTCGGCGACATCATCGTGGTGTCGATCAAGGAAGCCATTCCGCGCGGCAAGGTGAAGAAGGGCGACGTCATGAAGGCCGTCGTGGTGCGCGTCCGCAAGGACATCCGCCGCGCCGACGGCTCGGTGATCCGCTTCGACCGCAACGCCGCGGTGCTTATCAACAACCAGTCGGAGCCGGTCGGCACCCGTATCTTCGGGCCGGTGCCGCGCGAGCTGCGCGCCAAGAACCACATGAAGATCATCTCGCTTGCGCCGGAGGTGCTGTGATGGCTGCCAAGATCCGCAAGGGCGACAAGGTGATCGTCCTGACCGGACGCGACAAGGGTCGCACCGGCGAGGTGTTCGAGGTGCGTCCGACCGAGGGGACGGCGCTGGTGCGCGGCATCAACCTGGTGAAGCGTCACCAGAAGCAGACCCAGAACCAGGAGGGCGGCATCATCTCGAAAGAGGCGCCGATCCAACTGTCGAACGTTGCGTATGTCGGCAAGGACGGCAAGCCGACGCGCGTTGGATTCAAAATTCAGGCGGACGGCAAGAAGGTCCGCGTTGCCAAGAGCTCGGGAGCAGAGATCGATGGCTGAGACCGCTTACACCCCGCGCCTGCGTGCGGAATATGATCGCGACATCAAGAGCCAGCTGACCGAAAAGTTCGGCTACGCCAACGTCATGCAGGTGCCACGACTGGACAAGGTCGTGCTCAACATGGGCATCGGCGAGGCCGTCAACGACCGCAAGAAGGCGGAGACGGCGGCTGCCGACCTGTCGCTGATCGCCGGCCAGAAGGCGGTCGTGACCTATTCGCGCGTTGCGATCGCGACCTTCAAGCTGCGTGAGAACCAGCCGATCGGCTGCAAGGTCACGCTGCGCAAGACCAAGATGTACGAGTTCATCGATCGCCTGATCAACGTCGCGCTGCCGCGCGTCCGCGATTTCCGCGGCCTGAACCCGAAGAGCTTTGACGGCCGCGGCAACTATTCGCTCGGCATCAAGGAGCACATCATTTTCCCCGAGATCGACTTCGACAAGGCCGGGGAGAGCTGGGGCATGGACATCACGGTGTGCACCACTGCGGCTTCGGACGACGAGGCGCGTGCCCTTCTGACCGCATTCAATTTCCCGTTCCGGCAGTGAGCAGCTGATCTTTCAGCCTCTCAAACGCGGATACCCAGGAGCCAAGCATGGCAAAGAAGAGTTCAGTCGAGAAGAACAACCGGCGCAAGCGGATGAGCAAGAATGCCGCCCCGAAGCGCGCGCGGTTGAAGGCGATCATCGCCGACAAGACCAAGCCGATGGAGGAGCGCTTCGCCGCGACCCTGAAGCTTGCAGAGATGCCGCGCAATTCGTCGGCGACTCGTATCCGCAATCGCTGCGAGCTGACGGGGCGTCCCCGCTCGGTCTATCGCAAGAACAAGCTCAGCCGTATCGCGCTGCGCGAGCTTGGGTCCAAGGGCCTGATCCCGGGCCTCGTGAAGTCGAGCTGGTAAGGAGGGTCGCATCATGTCAACACACGATCCCATCAGCGATCTGATCACCCGCATCCGCAACGCACAGATGCGCTCGAAGTCGAAGGTTTCGACCCCCGGCTCGAAGATGCGCGCCAGCGTGCTCGAGGTGCTGAAGTCCGAAGGCTACATCCGCGGCTACGCCACGGTGGAGCATCCGTCGGGCCGCAGCGAGCTCGAGATCGAGCTGAAATATTTCGATGGCGAGCCTGTGATCCGCGAGATCGAACGCGTCTCCAAGCCTGGCCGGCGTGTCTACACCTCGGTGAAGAACCTGCCGCGCGTGAACAACGGGCTCGGAATTTCAGTTTTGTCGACACCGAAGGGAATCATGGCCGATCATGACGCGCGAGACGCGAATGTCGGCGGTGAAGTCCTCTTCACGGTGTTCTAAGAAGGATTGAGCCATGTCACGTATCGGCAAGAAGCCTGTGACGGTGCCGTCCGGTGTGACCGCCACCGTCGACGGACAAGCCGTCAAGATGAAGGGGCCGAAGGGCCAGCTTCAGTTCATCGTCCATGACGATGTGGACGTGAAGTTCGAGGGCGGCCAGGTCAAGGTCGCCCCGCGCGCCGAAACCAAGCGCGCCCGCGCGCTGTACGGCACCGCTCGCGCCCAGATCGCGAATCTGGTCGAAGGCGTCACCAAGGGCTTCGAGAGGAAGCTCGAGATCACCGGCGTCGGCTACCGCGCCGCGTTGCAGGGCAAGAACCTGCAGCTCGCGCTCGGCTACAGCCACGACGTGGTCTATCAGGTCCCGGAAGGCATCACGGTCACCGTGGGGAAGCCGACCGAGATCACGATCGCGGGAACGGATGCGCAGCGTGTCGGCCAGGTGGCCGCCGAGATCCGCGCCTACCGTCCGCCGGAGCCCTATAAGGGCAAGGGCGTGAAGTACGCGGGTGAATTCATCTTCCGCAAGGAAGGCAAGAAGAAGTAACGGAGCCGGACATGTCGAGAGCCAAGGTTACGAATGCCCGGCGCAAGCAGCGTGTGAGGCTGTCGCTGCGCCGCTCCGCCGGCGGCCGTCCGCGCCTGTCGGTGTTCCGCTCGTCGAAGCACATCTACGCGCAGGTCATCGACGATCAGAAGGGCGAGACGCTCGCCTCCGCGTCGTCGATGGAGAAGGAAATGCGTACCGCCGGCAACACCGGTGCCGATATCGATGCCGCGAAGGCGGTGGGCAAGCTGCTCGCCGAACGCGCCGTCAAGGCCGGTATCAAGGAAGTCGTGTTCGATCGCGGCAGCTATCTCTATCACGGCCGCGTCAAGGCTTTGGCCGATGCGGCGCGCGAGAGCGGGCTGAGCTTCTAACATCAATGGATATGGGCGTCTGAGCCCTCAGAAGATTGGATAGCACCATGGCAGGTGAACGGGAACGCGGCGGTCGCGAACGGAGCGGGGGGCGCGAAGAGCGCGACAGCGAGTTCGTCGACAAGCTCGTCCACATCAACCGAGTCGCGAAGGTCGTGAAGGGCGGTAAGCGCTTCGGCTTTGCGGCGCTCGTCGTGATCGGCGATCAGAAGGGCCGGGTCGGTTTCGGTCACGGCAAGGCGCGCGAGGTGCCGGAGGCGATCCGCAAGGCCACCGACTCCGCCAAGCGCAACCTGACGCGTGTGGCGCTGCGCGAGGGCCGGACCCTGCATCACGACATCTTCGGTCGTCACGGTGCTGGCCGCGTCTATCTGCGTGCCGCTCCGGCCGGTACCGGCATCATCGCCGGCGGTCCGATGCGCGCCGTGTTCGAGACGCTCGGCATCCAGGACGTGGTGGCGAAGTCGATCGGTTCGTCGAACCCGTACAACATGGTCCGTGCGACCTTCGACGCGCTGAAGCACCAGGACTCACCGCGCTCGGTTGCCGCGCGCCGTAACATCAAGGTGTCGACCCTGCAGGCCCGTCGCATCGGCGGCGATGCCGAGGCAGCTGCCGACTAAGGTTGGGCCGACTAACGAACGCGCGCCGTCAGCCGACGGCGCATCTCGGAGTGAAGACCAATGGCTAGCGCCAAGACGATCAAGATCGAGCAGATCGGCAGCCCGATCCGCCGGCATCACTCGCAGCGCTCGACGCTGATCGGGTTGAAGCTCAACAAGATCGGCCGGGTGACCGAGCTGCCGGATACGCCGGCGGTCCGCGGCATGATCACCAAGGTTCATCATCTCGTCCGCATCGTCGACGAGAAGTAGGGAGAAGGGCGATGAAGCTCAGCGATATCGCCGACAACGCCGGCGCGCGCAAAAAGCGCATGCGCGTCGGCCGCGGCATCGGCTCCGGCAAGGGCAAAACCTCGGGCCGCGGCGGCAAGGGCCAGACCGCGCGCTCGGGCGTGCGGATCAAGGGCTTCGAAGGCGGTCAGATGCCGATGCATCGCCGTCTGCCGAAGCGCGGTTTCACCAACGTGTTCCGCCTGGACTTCGTCGAGATCAATCTCGACCGGATCCAGCAGGCGATCGATGCCAAGAAGCTCGACGCCGGCAGCGTGATCAACGCCGAGTCCCTGGTGAAGTCCGGGGCGCTGCGGCGGCCTAAGGACGGCGTCCGGTTGCTCGGTCGCGGCGAGATCACCGCCAAGGTGACCATCGAGGTGCATGGCGCCTCGAAGGCCGCGATCGCGGCGGTCGAGAAGGCCGGCGGCTCCGTCAAGCTCCTGGCGCCTGCCAAGGACGAAGGCGAAGCTGCGTAACATCTGCGTCATCGCCCTGCCGTCGGCGTGTGCCAGACCGGGCAGGGCGATGGACAGGACGCGCCTGCGCACCAAATAATATCCGGCGTCTGCCCGGCCCCGCGAGCCCTCGCGGGGCGCATGCGGTGAAGGAAGGGCGGCGGGAGAAAGCCAAACATGGTCTCAGCAGCGGAACAACTGGCGGCAAACCTCAATTTCGGCGCGCTCGCGAAGGCCGATGAGCTGAAGAAGCGCATCTGGTTCACCCTCGGTGCGCTGCTGGTCTACCGCCTCGGGACCTATATTCCACTGCCGGGGATCGATCCCAACATCTGGGAGCAGGTGTTCCGGACCCAGGCCGGTGGCATTCTCGGCATGTTCAACATGTTCGCCGGCGGCGGCATCCACCGCATGGCGATCTTCGCGCTGAACATCATGCCGTACATCTCGGCATCGATCATCATTCAGCTGCTGACCACGGTCTCGCCCCAGCTCGAAGCCCTCAAGAAAGAGGGCGAGTCGGGCCGCAAGCTGCTGAACCAGTACACCCGCTATCTCACGGTGATTCTTGCCGCGGTGCAGTCCTACGGCATCGCCGTCGGTCTCGAAGGTGCGGGCAACGTCGTCGCCGATCCCGGCCTGTTCTTCCGCCTTTCGACCGCGATCACGCTGACCGGCGGGACCATGTTCCTGATGTGGCTGGGTGAGCAGATTACCTCGCGCGGCATCGGCAACGGCATTTCGCTGATCATCCTGTCCGGCATCGTGGCGGAGCTGCCGTCGGCGCTCGCCAACATGCTCGAGCTCGGCCGGCAGGGCGCGCTGTCGACCGGCCTGATCCTGGTCGTAATCGTGATGGCGGTCGCCGTGATCGCCTTCATCGTGTTCATGGAGCGCGCCCAGCGTCGGCTCCTGATCCAGTATCCGAAGCGCCAGGTCGGCAACAAGATGTTCGAGGGCCAGTCCTCGCATCTGCCGCTGAAGCTGAACACCTCGGGCGTGATCCCGCCGATCTTCGCCTCGTCGCTGCTGCTGCTGCCGACCACGGTCGCCAACTTCAATGCGGGCAAGGGACCGGAGTGGTTCCAGTGGATCACGACCCAGCTCGGCCATGGTCGGCCGCTGTTCCTGGTGGTCTATTTGGCCATGATCCTGTTCTTCGCCTTCTTCTACACCGCGATCGTGTTCAACCCGACCGAGACCGCTGACAACCTGAAGAAGCATGGCGGCTTCATTCCGGGCATCCGGCCGGGCGAGCGCACTGCGGAATACATCGACTATGTGCTGTCGCGGATCACGGTGCTGGGCGCGATCTACCTGGCGATCGTCTGTCTGATCCCTGAAATTCTGATTTCCTACGCTTCCGTCCCGTTCTACTTTGGTGGCACTTCGCTTCTGATCGTGGTCAGCGTTACGATGGACACCGTGGCGCAGGTTCAGGGTTATCTGCTCGCCCATCAATATGAAGGGCTGATCAGGAAATCGAAGTTGCGGGGGCGCCGCCGCGGTTAGCGGCGGATCGCGGCCCGGGAACCAAGTAGTCAAGAACAAGGTGTGCGGGAGGGTCGCCCACCGTGTGCCGGGGGGCGGCATTCGATGAGACT
>JBARNF010000250.1:0-1637 GCA_049802835.1 Bradyrhizobium sp. | reverse complement strand
CCCCCGAGCATCGAGGGAGAGGCGACGCGCATCAGCGAGCGCGACCGTCCGTCCGCGCAGGCCGCCCCGGCGCACGCTCGCGCCACCCGGGCCAAACCATCGCAAGCCAAGCCATCGCAAGCCAAATCTGCTCAAGACAAGTTCGGTTCGGCGCGCAAGCGACCCGTCCGGCGCGAAGATCTCGGTGAGCTGCCGGGGTTCAGCTTGCGAGGTCCGCATCTGCGCGCGCCTTCGACGCGCGAGACCACCCCCGAGGGCGCGAGGTTCATCCAGGCCAGCTTCGGCAATGCGGCGGGACGCCGGACTTACAAGCTGTTGATCCCCAGCCGGGCCGACGGTCGTCAGCTTCCGCTCGTCGTCATGCTGCATGGCTGCACCCAGTCGGCCGACGATTTCGCAGCCGGCACGCGGATGAACTTTGCGGGCGACGAGCAGAGCTGCTTCGTCGTCTATCCCGAGCAGCCGAGCGGCGCCAATCAGTCGAAATGCTGGAACTGGTTTCGCGCCGGCGACCAGCAGCGCGATGGCGGCGAGCCGTCGCTGATCGCGGGCATCACCCGCGAGGTGATGCGTGACCATGCGATCGATCCCGGGCGCGTCTATGTCGCCGGCCTGTCGGCCGGAGGCGCCGCCGCCGCCATCATGGCCGCGACCTATCCCGATCTCTACGCCGCGGTCGGCGTCCACTCCGGCCTCGCCTGCGGAGCCGCGCGCGATCTCCCCTCGGCCTTGATGGCCATGCGTCGAGGCGCCGGCTCCGGCCACATGGCGGATCAGAGACCGGTTGTGCCGACGATCGTCTTCCATGGCGATCGCGACACCACCGTGCATCCCGCCAACGGCGACCGGATCGTCGCGCAGTCGACCGCCGCCGCGCGCGGGACATCGTCGGTGGTGCGTGGACGGGTGCCCGGCGGCCATGCCTTTACGCGGACTTTGCTGACGGAGGCCAGCGGGAAGGTGACGTCGGAGCACTGGACCATTCACGGCGCCGCTCACGCCTGGTCGGGCGGCAGCCCGGCCGGCTCCTACACCGATCCGAAAGGGCCGGATGCGACGCGGGAGATGTTGCGGTTCTTCCTCGCGCATTCACATGCAGATTAGCAAACGACGGTGCCGGTGAAAATGTTCGGTGCCGCTGCAGTCCATTGTGCGGGGCCGTGCGGTCGGCGGCGGCATTACGGTGACGCTGCATGGAATCGCGCGGGCCGGCACGAGCCATTCACAATGAACGCCGGTGGTGCGATGCGTCGATGTCTGAACTGGTTCTTCCGAAATCGCGCGACGGGCGAGATCACGATCGCACAGATGCCGAACCCGGCGCTGTGGATCGTGCTGGTGGGCAGCCTTGTGGGCTGGGTCTGGCACCCGCCGGGGCAGATCGGCGCCAATCTGGATTGTCTGGTCAAAGCCAGCCTGTTCGTCTGGGCGTTCGACGAAGTGCTGCGCGGCGTCAACCCCTGGCGGCGCTGCCTCGGCGCAGCCGTGCTGATCTATGTGGTCGCAACCGTGGTTGATGGAATGTAGGCAGGCGCGAGCGTGGCGAGGCGCGTTGTTCAGTTTTGCGCACCGTCACTCCGCTTCGTTGTCCAAAACGCAGCAATGCTATCCAATCGTTCGATGGGAACAGGAGGATC
>JBARNF010000249.1:0-7710 GCA_049802835.1 Bradyrhizobium sp. | reverse complement strand
TCTGCGAGCTAATATCGCCCGGGGACTTTATCTCGTCCGCCCTTTGGACATGGTAGTCCGGGAACTCCGTCACGAAGACGGGCCTGATGATGCCCTCAAGAACCCAATCGGCGTGTATGCGAATATCGCTTCCGGATTCACCAATTGGACCGATAACGAAACACAACTTCGTCTGCCCCTCAGCCATGCTGGACTCTCCTATCGTTCTCCGGGCCACCAAATCGACGGCGGATGCGCGGCGGATATCTTGGTCTCTCGCAGCGCGACCAGCGCGCTCTGCTTGTACGGATAGCCCCGCAGCGCCGAGCAGTCCTTGCACCGCAAGTAGCGCTCTAGCTCATGCACTGGCGTTGTCTTCGGTCGCCTGACGATGTCCAGCGCGACGCTCTGGTTGGTATCGCAGGCGAGGCATCGGACCTCAAGATAGCAGAAACCCGCGTTCAACGCGTCGCTGAGCAGGGGAGAGGGCTGCGCCGGCCCTTTACATCCGAGCATGCGCTTATTCCAGGCTTCGCAGGCGAGCCGGTCGGCTTTCTTTCGCGCAAGCCTAGCCTGCTCGGCAGCTAATCGGATTGCCGCCCCATAGATACGCTCGCGCGATTTCGTGCTCATGGCGGATGATTCCGCCGATTTGGAGGAAAGGGAAGCCGCTAACGCTAGCGGCCGGAACTCGGACAGCCACAAGGTCCGCGAATTCAGTGGGAGCGCATCCTTTCACTCGCGGCCGATCGGTGTATCTTCAACCCATCCAAAGTTGCATTGCAAGCGCTGCGCCGCGCGGTTGGCGTGCACTATACAAACGGGGCGACCGGACGTGAACGACAGACTGGAGACCTTTAGGCGGCGGCTGCGTGGAACAGAAGTCTCGAAACCGCCGCGGGAACGAGTAAAGGTCAAGGAATGGTTGTTATTTTTGATTTCCGCAAGCGCGTTGGCGCTATCTGCGTTGACAGCTTACTACAATGTTGTTCGTCAGAAAGAGGAGTTGCGCGTTTATTTCGGCAACAGAGTACCGCTGATAACCAGAGCCAGCGACGGAAACCTGTTGGTCGACGGTCGGATAGATGTTGCATTCATGAATACTGGTACACGGCCGATACTTATTTCCTCGATGAACTTGGAAATCTACGATGTTCCCCAAGGATCAGGTGTGCACTACAAGCGTTGTAGCCGCCCCTTTGGTTCGCTGACGTACTCTGTGGACTCGTTTGTGCTGAAGGAAAAAGAGTCAGTCGCCAAACTAGTCGACCTGAAGGTGGACCCCCAGGGGCTCTGGGGAAGCAAGAATGTAACTGAAAGCGGTCAGATCGTGACTGCCGCGCCCAAAAATTTGCAGGGCGAGCCTTCCCGCTCTGTTGGCGTGTGCGTCACCATCTACGGCGCCACTCCGTCCGAACCGTATTTGCGCACCTCAATAGAAGTAGCCGATTTCGAGTGGCCTGCCACCACCCAAGGCGAACGAGAGCTGCCGGACGTAAGTTTTTCTCCCGAGATGCGGAGGGCTGTTTGGGCCAAGCAAGGGACCATATTCGATATGAATTGAGCGAGATGTGTTCAGGGCGCGCAGCGGAGCTAGCAATGCGCCGGAGAGGATTCACGGATTGCGTGGGGCCGGACGCCCCTTCAGCGTCAGGATGGTGTAGCCCAGCTACTCCATGCTGTCGGTACTCAAGCGGCCGTCACCTATGAAGCCGCGTGTGCTCGCCAGCCGCCAAAGCAAACTCGCTCCAACGAGGACGCACCGCGGAATTCCGGCCTTACCGCGATGCTGTTTTTCAATAGTCGTTGATCATCGCTTCTGTAACATCAGACGAATAGCTGAGCGGCGCAGCGCCACCGGGCCGTGAATGCGCACTCCGTGCACCGCAGGCCCTGCCGTTTCTCATAAGATCGTCCGGGCAGGCGCAAGGATGGCCCTGGCGTAATACTGCTCTCGGCTCGCCTTGATCAGAATCGCGACGATGGCAGCGGCCGTCAGCGCGGTCTCTACCTTGCGCTTCGTATCAGGCGGATTCGGCCTCTCTGGCGGGGCGAGCTTGGCTTGCGTCGGAGCGGGCCATCGGTCGCTTTCCGGCTTGGCTGGCGGGGTAGGGCTTGTCGGCGGCGGGGTGATGAGACGATCGCTCTCCGGCCTCGCGATGGGCGGGCTGGCAGGCTCGGTAACGATCGGTGCAAACGCAATTGGCTTGGCCGTCGCAGGTTGCGCGCGACGGGCGCACGGGCGGGCGTGGCCGCGCCGCTGTCCGGGGCACCTTGCCGGCCAACCGAGTCCGACACCAGGGCGGTTTGCCCTAGCAGGACGATCACAGCCGCCGATTTCATGGCTCCATTCAATCTCAAGCGGTAACCGCGTCAAGCTCTCGTGATACGTACCTCGCAATTCCGGCCTGCCTCGGTGTTGGCGCCAATGATCGGCAGCGTGCGCGCGTCCATCTGCCCGCTGGAGTGCCGATGCAGAAGCCGCCGCTTGATCCGAATGTCGCCGACCTGGCGCCCGTCGATGAAGTCCTAACCGACTATGACGAGGAGCACCTGATCACGTACCTCCGCCTGCTTGATGCAGCCGAAGAGGGGGCCGACTGGCGCGAGGTATCCCGCCCCGCATCGTGCTGCACCGCGACCCGGAAGCGGAGCCGGATCGGGCGCGGCGGGCCTATGACAGTCATCTTGCGCGGGCTAGGTGGATGTCAGAGGTGGGCTATCAGTCGTTCTTGCGAGCGCCGGGCTGATCTGGGCTGACGGAATCTTGCCGCATGAAGGTCTTGTGACCGAACGGGCTCGTGACCTTGGGCAAATGTCTGGGCATATTCTTTGCGGTAACCAGCGCTAGGCGGCAGCGTTCTCAAGGAGCCACAAGGCCGGAATGTCCTTATAAAACAGTATGAAACGGAACTTTCCGGTAACCGTCAGGAAAGTCCCTTTCGTATTTCAAGACCGGTGCCTTAAACCACTCGGCCACCCTTCCATCCGGCGTTGCTCCGGACACAGCGACAATGCCACGCCATCGCCGCGCGGCATCGTCGCAACAACTGTTTATGGTGCTAACTCGCGGCACGTCAACGGCGCTGCACGTCGGCGCCGGGCTTAATCGTCTCGAACGAATGTGTTTGAACCCAGAGCCCCGCCGACATCGCGTGTCGACAGGGGACTGCTCTATCGGGAGCTGGCCCCAACGGACCGTCCCGGCCTCGTCTCACCTGAAGGCGAATGCCATCAGGCCCGAGCACAGGACTGCCGTGCTCACCGCTGCCAGGGCGAGGAAACCGCCCGAAAGCATGTCTTGATATTGCATCGACCGCCTCCTGCGCTTCATCACCTGTCCGAACCTGCTCGGTCGTTCGAAAACAGTCTGCTCGCAAAAGTGGAGCTTCAAGTCTTGCCTGAAGCAAACCAGGCTCGGCTGGCGAGCCTGCCGGATCTCAGGCTCGCGAGCGAACCCCTTCGAACGCATGAGCAAGGAAGATTCCGGCGCCAACCAAACCCATCACTGCCGTCATTGCTTCGATCATAGCGAACACACCCTGTTGCGCCCCGCGAGAAGGAAACGACGTGCAACCCCGCACAGTCAAAATGATTCAGGTCCCGGAAAATGAGAACCGGTGTAAGTGAGGATTTCACGCAACATATGTGTCCAAAAGGGTGCACTGGAAACATCAAGATGGACGATTCGTGCTCGCATCGAGCGATCGACGCGGCGGCGGACAACCGGCAGGCGGCACTGGAAAGCTCCGGTTAACCATGGCGCCGCCCACCCCATTTCCGCCGTGTTCGGGTTGCGTTATTCTTGTGCATTGAGTTGCGGGGATGCGACTCGGGGATAAGCCGGGACAGCTCGGAGCGCCTGATGGCGGCTCGGGCGGGCAACCGGCCTAGTGGTATTTGGGGTCGATGGGGATTGGTCAAACAGATCCGGTCGAGAGAGCGGCACGCGGTGCCGTTGCCATCTTCGCCTGCCTGATGGTCGCAAATTGCGCCTCGTCGGACAAATTCGCCAGCAAGGTCGATCCGAAATACGGGGTCTCGTCGAGTCCGCGCGTCGTCGGTTTCGGCGAGCCGGTGCCGAAGGGCGGCGGCGTGTACCGGATCGGCAAGCCCTACACCGTCGCCGGCAAGGTCTATGTGCCGGAAGAAGACACGAACTATCGCGCCGAGGGCATGGCGTCGTGGTACGGCGACGATTTCCACGGCCGTCTGACGGCCAACGGCGAGGTCTTCGACATGACGTCGCTGACGGCCGCCCATCCCACGTTGCCGCTGCCGAGCTACGCCCGCGTCACCAATCTCGCCAACGGCAAATCGCTCATCGTCCGCATCAATGATCGCGGCCCTTACCACGGCAACCGGCTGATCGACGTCTCCAACAAGGCCGCCGATCTGCTCGAGTTCAAGGGCAATGGCATCGCCAAGGTGCGTGTCGAATATGTCGGCCGGGCCCCGCTGGAGGGCTCCGATGACGTTCAATTGATGGCCACGCTGCGCACCGGCATCCCGGCGCCTGCGCCGTCCCTGGTGCGCGTCGCCTCGGCCAAGCCGTTCGTGCCCGAGGTCGGCGCCGGCCGGCCGATTCGCGGCGACATCCCGCTGCCGGAAGGCCGTCCCTATACGCTCGGCAACACCTCGGCCGACATGGCCGCGATCACTGCGACGTCGGAAATGTCGGCGTCCAGCAGGACGAGGGGGCGCAGCCTCGATAATCCGCGCGCCGTGTCCTATGACCAGGACGGCCGCTACGTCTCGCAAGGCAGGGCAGAGGCCTCCGACGGCGCCGACGAAGCCCGCGGCATCATGAGCGGCCGCGGCCTGTACTGACCTCACGGCCAAGCACGGCCTGTTCGCCTCAACCACCGCCCCATGCCGGGGCGGTTTTGATTCCTGCGATCAGCAAAGCTCTATTGGGCGGAGAACGGCACGCGCGCTTTGGCCGAGTAGGTCCAGACGCGGGTGGTGCTGCCGATGCCGCCCAACTCGGCGCCGAGCCCGAGGCTGGCCCCGCCCTGCGTCCTGATGCCGAGACCGCCCGTGGCGCGCGCCGACCAGCCCTGCAGCAGCGGGGTCGAGGCCAGACCGGTACCGCCGTCGGCGAGCGTATTGGCATCCTCCTTGTTGAAATAATAATCGCCATACATGCCGACGAACGGCGTCAGCACGATGCCGCTGTCGAGCCAGGCCACAGGGTAGACGGCCCTCAGGCCACCCGAGGCGCGGCCGCTGGCGAAGTCATTGGTGCCCTGCCGGGTGCCGAGGGAGTCGGTATACGCGTTCTGGTGCTCCCACAGCGCGTAGACCTTGGCCGAGGGCTCGAGCAGGAAGCCGTAGGCCTTGTACATGCCCGTGAGTCCCGTCGACACCATCCAGCGCTGGCCATTGAAATTGCCCTGCGCAGTCCCGGCCGTGCCATTATAGCCGATGCCGGAATAGGCCACCGTCGCATCATAGCGCAGCGTTGGCGAGACCTTCCAGCCGAGATAGGCGCCCACCGTCCAGCCGTCTCCCTTGAGCTTCCCGTTGATGTCCTGCTCGGTGTAGCTGAAGGTCTCATACCCCCCGAGCGCGCCGACCAGGAAGTTCGGTGCAGCCTTGTAGGTCAGCCCCATCAGCGCGTTGAGCTGCTGGCCGTAGAGCGAGGACTGGCTGGCCTGGGTGACGCCGGCGGTGGTCGTGGTGCCCCAACGGTCAATGCCCGTGCCGCGCACATCGGCCCACAACAGCCATTGCTTGTCCTCATGCCATCTGGGCACGGCCTTCTTCGGCACCTGCTGGTCGATCGCCGCGAACGCATTGTCGATCCGCGACCGGCCTCGGCCGGATCTGCCATCCGTGAGGGCGCCGCCGCCGCGATCAGAGCCATAGGCGCTGCTGCCCGCATTGGCCGCGCCGGGGAGGGCCGCAGCGTCGTCCTGGTCCCGCGGGTCAGCAGAGAAGTTGAAGCGCATGCGGCCGTTGCCGGGTGTCAGGAAGGCGCCGCCATCGTTGAAGCCATCGGCGATGGCATCGTCGATTGCGCCGGAAATGGCCTGTCCCGAATTCTGCGCCACCATCTTGGTGACGTTGAGCTGCAGCGCGCGCAGCCTGACGCTGTCGAGTGGCACATTCACCGTCTGCGCCAGGCCGGGTGAGATGCTGGCCGCGAAGCTGGGGCTGCCGCCATAACTTGCGATGATGGTGTGGCTGCCGACCGCCAGCGCCGATGTCGTGAAGGCCGCAACGCCGCCGCTCAGCGTGGCCGTCCCGATCGGCGTGCCGTTGTCGCTGAACGTGACCGTGCCCGCCGGCGTTCCACCCGATCCGGTGACCGTTGCCGTGAACGTCACGGGTTGACCGCCCTGGCTCGGGTTCTGCGACGAGGCGAGCGCCGTCTGCGTCGCGGCGGAGAAATATTTGAACTGGTCCGCAGCTGAGGTGGCTGAGGTTTGTCCGCTGTTGGTGACGGTGACATCGACCGTACCAGTACCGGCAGGCGAAATTGCCGTGATGGAGGTCGCTGAATTGACGGTATAGCTCGTCGCATTGACGGCGCCGAACTTCACGCCTCCCGCGCCGGTGGTGCCAGCGAATCCGGTGCCGGTGATGGTCACCGTGGTGCCACCCGCTACGGGCCCAGACGTCGGCGAGATCGATGTCACGGTCGGCGCGCCGATATAGGTGAACTGGTCAGCTGCAGAGGTCGCCGAGGTGCCGCCGGCGGTGGTGACCCTGACGTCGACCGTGCCGGTGCCGGCCGGCGATGTCGCCGTGATCGACGTCGCCGAGTTGACGGTGACGCCGGTCGCAGGCGTCGCGCCGAAGCTGACCGCGGCCGCCCCGGTGAAGCCGGAGCCGGTGATGGTGACCGATGTGCCGCCGATCCCAGGCCCGGAGGTCGGTGCGATCGAGGCTACGGTCGGTGCTGCGGTATAGGTGAATTGATCCGCTGCCGAGGTCGCCGAGGTGCCGCCCGCGGTGGTGACGCGGACGTCGACTGTCCCGGTGCCGGCGGGAGATGTCGCGGTGATCGAGGTGGCCGAGTTGACCGTGAAGCCGGTCGCCGGCGTGGCGCCGAAATTGACCGCGGTCGCGCCGGTGAAGCCGGTGCCGGTAATGGTCACGGAGGTGGCTCCCGCCAACGGCCCGGCGGTGGGCGCGATCGACGTCACCGTCGGCACCGGCGAGTAGGTGAACTGGTCGGCCGCCGACGTCGCCGAGGTGCCGCCCGCGGTGGTGACTCTGACGTCCACCGTGCCGGTCCCGGCCGGCGCGGTCGCGGTGATCGAGGTGGCGGAATTGACCGTGAAGCCGGTCGCTGGCGTCGCGCCGAAATTCACCGCGGTTGCCCCAGTGAAGCCGGTACCGGTGATGGCCACAGAGGTACCGCCTGCGACGGGTCCGGTTGTCGGCGAAATCAATGTCACGGTCGGCGGGCCGATATAGGTGAACTGATCAGCAGCCGACGTCGCTGAGGTGCCGCCGGCGGTGGTGACGCGGACGTCCACCGTGCCGGTGCCGGCGGGAGATGTCGCGGTGATCGAGGTCGCCGAGTTGACCGTGAAGCCGGTCGCAGGTGTGGCGCCGAAATTCACCGCCGTCGCACCGGTGAAACTGGTGCCGGTGATCGTCACCGAGGTGCCGCCGGCCGCGAGACCCGAGGTCGGGGAGATCGAGGTGACGGTCGGCGCCGGGATGTAGGTGAACTGGTCGGCCACCGAGGTGGCCGAGGTGCCGCCGGCGGTCGTC
>JBARNF010000248.1:0-2170 GCA_049802835.1 Bradyrhizobium sp. | reverse complement strand
GGAACCACAGGTTCAGCCGAGAACACCCGGCATTCCCCGCGCAATGGTTGGAACGGCTGCTTCGCGTTCTCCCCGGTGCGCCGGGCTTTCTGGCCACCGTTGCCCGCACGACGCGTGAGCGTCGCCGCAGGCGTAACACCAGCATCGGGGTGTCAGGACCACGCGACTTGACCGTGCGCATCGACGTCGTTCGTCGGCATGGAGAACCACGCTGCAACATCGACACGCCCACCGCATCCCGCCTCAACGTCCGTGACGACCGCGAAGCGCCCCTCTGATCGAGACGGGACGGGGGTAATCAATCATGATTTCTGATAAAAAGAAAGTGGAATATTTTTCAGAGGCGGGCTGGATAGAGGGATGCGCTTGAAGTGGCTCGTGAAATGAGTTTTTTGGCGGAGCCGATCCAGACGGCGCAAAGCGGGTGGGAGACCAACGGTGGAGTAAATAGACCGTATTAGACATCAACCGAGTTGCCCGACAAAGCCCGTCCCGTGATCTCCAGTTCTCGTGTTCGCGCTGGCTTAGGCCTGCTTCCCGTCTTGTCCGGATGTCACGCATGTCGCCAACTGAACTCCGGCCTGCTCCGCTAGCGCGCCATGCGCCAAATGCGCGAGTTGGTCACGTACTCATATTATTTTCTATTTTCGACGATAGGACGCGATATTTACTTGAGGGTTCGCATCGGGCGCGGCGGATTGCGCTCCGCCAATCCGTCATACGGGCTATACTCCTCAGCGAAATTCGAGGGGTGCAAATGCCAAAACGAATGACGTCGAAGCTGCTCGAAGCGTTCGCAGATCAATCATGGTCCTATGAAGCCTTCTCGCCTGATGGCCGATTGCATCTGGTCTGCCCTCATTGTCGCGCGTTAGTTCTGTTGTTCGAGAGCCTACCATCGAGAGACAAAAGCGAGGTCGCGCTCTTGCGGCAGTCGGACACTGCGGAAGCGATAGCGATGCTCAGGCGCGTGTCGGGGTGCGACCTTCGCCAGGCGAAGGCAAATATCCTTCATATTCGGGACACCGACTCGCGTTGTCACAAATGCAAGCATCAGATTCAACGTGGGGCCTTGCTTTGCAGTCAGTGCATGTCCGTGAATTTGGATTGGTGACTTCGTTCGGATCCGCCCTACGGGCTTCGCTCATCCGTCTTAGTGCCAATCTAGATCAGATCATCAACCCTTATCCGCAGCGCGTCAGCGATCTTCTTCAGCGTCGCGGCGGTGCCTGGCTTTTGTCCCGCTTCGATTTCGGACAGGAAGCCTTGGGCAACGCCGGTGGCCTTGGCGAGGGCGGCCTGGGTCAGGCCGCGCTTTTTGCGCCAGAAGGCGAGGGGCGTCCGGGCGGCCAACATCTCCTTCACCTCGGCGTGAGTTAATAGCTCCTCCGCGCCGGCCTCGATCTCGCGGCGCGAGCGCTCCGCAATCTCGCTGTCCCGCAAATCTTCTGCGGCTTCGATCAGGCGCTCATATTCGGCAACCGACATCAGCACCATTTCCTCGCCGTTTGGCGATGTAATTTTCTGCACCTTGGTCATGGTGTCGCCTCTCAATCGTAGATGCCGCCGCGTGGCCCGATGTCGTGAATGGTCATGGTGTCTTTGGTCTCTGAGAAGACAATCCGGAAATCTCCGACGCGCAGGCGGTAGTCGGGTCGTCCCCTGAGCTTCTTGACGTTGTTCGCCTGCGCTTCGGGCGCGGCCGCGTATTGCTCGATCTTCGTCAAAATCAGATCGGCGCGGTTTCCATGCTCGCGGAGGGCGCGTCTTGCAGACGCGGTGTAGACGATCGTCTTCATGAATGAATTATCTCATTAAGAGATATATATGTCAATTCTATCGGAGATGTTCTGACGCCGGGAATGTGTGCGAAGGTGAGATGTTTTCATGAATCAGCCGACCGAGTCGACGAAGTTCAGTCTTCCAACAATGTCCAATCACGTCGGGTACAGCGGTTTCAGCTTCGCTCCTCCGCACTGCGGATCACCGCGCGGTCGGCGGTAGGCGATCTCTCCTCCCGAGCAGAGAGAGGTTACGGCGGGCGTGTCGCCACACCTTCGTCGCGAGCTGGAGGAGCGGCAGTTCCCTGCTTCAAACTCCCCCCCCGATGCTCTAGAAGCCCCCCATGCTCGGACGTATCTTCACTGTCGGCGGCTATACGCTGCTGTCT
>JBARNF010000247.1:0-3252 GCA_049802835.1 Bradyrhizobium sp. | reverse complement strand
CGCCCGAGCTGGCGGCCGCGACGCGCAAGCTCGCGGCCGCGCCGGGCCGCATGCCCAACTGGACGATGCAACATTTGAGCTGGTGATGAGGAGACGCGAGATGCGCGAGCCTGCAGAGCTTCATGATCTACGCCAGATGTCGGCGCGCGTCGGCCGCAACATGATGCTGGTGCAAGGCGCCGGCGGCAACTCCTCGCTCAAGCAGGACGACGTGCTGTGGGTGAAGGCGTCGGGAACCTGGCTGTCTGATGCCGTCGACAAGGACATCTTCGTGCCGGTGCTGCTGCCGGCGGCACGCGAGGCGCTGGCTGGTGACGACGAGCGCATTCCCCTCGCCGCGCCCGGCCCCCTGCGCGCCTCGATCGAGACGTCGCTGCACGCGCTGCTGCCGCATCGGATCGTGCTGCACGTCCATGCCGTCAACACCATCGCCTGGGCGGCGCGCCGCGATGGCCGGGATGAGTTTGCGGCGCGACTCGACGGCCTCGCCTGGCGCCATCTCGACTATTTCCATCCCGGGCTGCCGCTGGCGCGCGCCGTGAACGAGATCGTGGCGCAGGAAAAACTCGATGTCCTGATTCTCGGCAATCACGGCCTCGTCGTCGGCGCCGAGACCTGCGACGCCGCCGAGGCGCTGGTTCACGCGGTCGAGACCCGGCTGGCCCTGCCGGCGCGCCAGGCGCCTGCCGCCGACGAGACAGCGCTGCAACGTCTTTGTGCCGGCGCCGACTATCGCCTACCGCACGATCCAGGCTGCCACGACGTCGCCACCGATCCGTTCAACCTGATGATCGCGACCGGCGGCTCGCTCTATCCGGACCATGTCGTGTTTCTCGGCCCCGGTCTGCCGACGATCGACGGCGCTGACGGTCTCACCGCGATGCTTGCGCGCGGGGAGGCGAGCGGCCTGCCCGCCCCCGTCGCGGCGCTCGCGCCGGGCCTCGGCGCGATCATCCGCAACGACGCCAGCCCCGGCGCCGAGGCGATGCTGAGCTGCCTCGCGCTCGTGACCAGCCGCCTGCCGCTGTCAGCAGACATCAGCTATCTCTCGGCCGCGCACGAGCAGGCGCTGCTCAACTGGGATGCCGAACGCTACCGGCAGCAACTGACCGCCAGCCGCCGATGACATATTTCGGTGACAGTGCATTTAACTTCCATTCAGGCCCGCCGCCCCCGACGTCGCCGATCGCGCCTCATCGCCACGCACCGACTTTGGAATGCGCTCGGAAATGCGCGCTTCGAATAAGTGCAGTGGACTGCACCCCTCAAGTGAGACACGATAATTTCTGTGACAGGCATTTCGAGGATGACCTGTGGCAGTACGAGGAAAGACCCGTCAGTTCCCGACGGCTTACAAATTGAAGGCGATCAAGCGGGTCGAGCGAGGCGAAGGCGTTCTGCCCGTCGCTCGTGACCTCGACATAGCGCGCAAGCTTCTGCACGACTGGATCAAGGCGTGGAAGGCGCAGGGGCCGGAGGGATTGAACCGCAAGCGGGGTCCCAAGCCCGGTCCGCGCAAGCTCAGACCCGTGGCGACGTATGACGACAAGCGGTCGGCGCTCGCCCGGGCGAATGCGCGGATTGCCGAGCTGGAACGGCTGGTCGGCCGGCAGCAGATGGACCTCGATTTTTTTCGGCAAGCCTTGCGCGCTCTGGAGCGGCCGGTCGCGCAAGGCAAACCCGCATCCGCATCATCGAAGTCATCCAAGCCATGACATCGGAGGCAGCCGACTCCCACGCTCACGTGCAACGCCTCTGCGCGCTGGCGGGCCTGCCGCGCGCGACCTATTACAGGCATCTTAACAGATGCTGCCGCGAGGAAGCCGAGTCCGAGTTGCGCGACCAGCTTCAGCGCATTTGCCTCAAGCATCCGTTCTATGGCTATCGACGGGTGACAGCAACGCTTCGGCGCCAGGGGATGGTCGTCAATGCCAAGAAAGTCCTGAGACTCATGCGTCGGGACAATCTTCTCGCTCAGCGCAAGACGCCGTTCCTGAAGCCGCCTTCCGAGCGGCCGACGAACGTCGTCGTCGTCCCCAATCTGATCCGCGGCCTGGCGCCGTCCGCTCCCGATCAGATCTGGGTCGCGGACATTACCTATGTCCATCTCGCCAAGGCATTCGCCTATCTCGCCGTCATTCTCGACGGCTTCTCTCGCAAGGCGGTCGGCTGGGCGTTTGAAAACACGCTCGATGCCTCACTCGCCATCGCTGCGCTCGATAACGCGCTCCAAGCTCGGAACCCCAAGCCCGGCAGCCTGATCCACCACTCCGACCGAGGCGTGCAGTACGCCTCGATCGCCTATCGCCAGCGCCTCGCCGATCGCGAGATCAAGATCAGCATGAGCAGTCCCGGAAACCCATTCGATAATGCCAAGGCCGAAAGCTTCATGAAGACGCTCAAGGCCGAGGAGATCAACGGCAAGACCTTCGCCGATCTCGACGACGCCCGGCGCCGGATCAACAGATTCATTGCCGACATCCACAACAAGGAGCGTCTACACTCGGCGCTCGGATATCGATCGCCCCTTGAGTTCGAGACCGCCTTCGCGCAAAATAAATAACGATGACGCTTCACCCACTGTCACAGAAATTATCGTGTCTCACTTGAGGGGTGCAGTCCAGTACTGTCACCGTAAGCCCCCCGCGATCGATCGCAGGCTCTCGCCCTTCAACATCCGGCTATGAAGATCGTTGCGCTCCGTCGCACTCAGTTGACTGCATTTACGTCCCATGCCCACCCTCAATCTACAGGGTGTTGCACTTCAAACTGGAATCCGCCCTGCTGAAGGCAGTCTCGAAGACGACCCCGACAAACAAAAGGCCGGGCACATCCTTCCAATGCCCCAAAGCGAAGATAATCGCCATTCATACGGTTCCGGCAGACATGCTGCATGCCGCCAAACAACTTTTGCTCCAGTGATCTATCCAAACGAATGTCGGAGCAGGACACTCCTGCCAGACATCGACCCCGGCAAGACGGCGAAAACCGCTCTTCAGATATCCGCCACGCCCAATATCTGGTGGCGAACAGTGAACCTGAGGGCGTGTTGGACCGGAACCAACTCAGTCTCCATCTCTTCCGGAATCGGAAGAAAGACTTGGTTCTTCAGCACGAGCGGAGCTTGTTGGAGGGTGATCTTCCCCGATCGTTCCCTGTCTTCATTTTCCTCTACGAGACGCTCGAACTGGAGGTCGTAATATACGACCGCCGATCCTTCACTGTAGAAGAGGTAGCCGCCTCTATACCCAC
>JBARNF010000246.1:0-4032 GCA_049802835.1 Bradyrhizobium sp. | reverse complement strand
GCCGACGACCTCGGCGGAGAAGAAAGCCTCTTCCGCCGCGAAGCGCGATTGGGAGGCGATGCGCGCCACCCAGAACAGATGCGGGAGCGCCGCCGCCGACAGCGCGGCGGAGAGCTCGCGCATGCGTTGCGGGCCCAGCGCCAACCGGATGAACAGATCGTCGTAGACGAGGCAGGTCGTGCCGCGGCAGAGGGCGGCCTCGCCCAGGCCGAGCGGGTTGGTGAACGGGGGAAAATGCGTGTGCGGCTCGATGTAGCCGGGCACGGCGATCCGGCCTTCCGCCTCGATCACCGTCGTGCGCTCCGACGACGGGCCGGACCAGGGACCGATCCTCGCGATCCTGTCCTCGCAGATCGCCACGTCGCCCGGCGCGATCTCGCCGGTGAATGCATTCCACAATCGGGCGCCGCGAATGAGGACGTCGGGGGCCGCCATTTCCTGCGCGACGGCGATCAGCCGCAGACGCAACGCCGGCGCGCAAGGGATTGCCATCGCGTCCACCCCGCCGGCTATAGTCCCAAATAGGCCCGCCTGAAGGCCACGTCTTCGCGCAACTGCCCCGGGGCCCCGCTCGACACCACTTTGCCGGTCTCCATCAGGTAATAGCGATCCGCGATTTCCATGGACTCCCACAGGTTCTGCTCGACCAGCAGCACCGTCACGCCGAGCTCGTTGATCTGTTTGATCCGCTCGAACAGGGTCGCCACCACGGCCGGCGCCAAGCCCAAGGAGGGCTCGTCGAGCATCAGCAGCTTCGGGTCCGCCATGAGACCCCGGCCGATCGCCAGCATCTGCTGCTGACCGCCGCTCAGCACGCCGGCGAACGCAGTACGGCGTTCGCGCAGGACCGGAAACAGCTCGTACACGGTGGCCATCCGCTGCTTGCACTGGCGGCGAACGCGGGGCGGATAGGCGCCCAATTCGAGGTTCTCCTCGACCGTCATTTGCGGAAACACGTGCCGGCCTTCGGGAACATGCGCGATCCCCAGCTCCGGCAGAAGATGCGGCGCCAAATGCGAGATGTCCCGCCCCTCGAGCACGATCCGTCCGGCCTTCAGGCCGACCAGCCGGGAGATGGCCCGCAGCGTGCTGGTCTTGCCCACGCCATTGCCGCCGAACAAGGCGACGATCTCTCCCTGGCGCACGTCGAGCGAGCAACCCCAGAGCACCTGCACGTCGCCGTAACAGACGTCAATATCCTGCACCTGGAGCAACGGCCCCTCCCTTGGCTCCAAAATACGCCTCGGCGACGAAGCGGTCCGCCGCGACGTCCTTCGGCGCGCCCTCGGCCAGCTTCTCGCCGTGATGCAGCACGATCAGGTGCTCGCAGGTTTCCATCAGCACCTTCATGATGTGCTCGATCCACAGGATGGTAATTCCAAGTTCGTCTCGGATCCGGCGGATGACGCCGATCGCCGGCTCGAGGTCGCGTGGATTCATCCCGGCCAGCAGCTCGTCGAGCAGCAGCAGCTTCGGCTCGGTGGCGAGCGCGCGGGCGAGCTCGACGATCTTGCGTTCCATCAGGTTCAGGCTCGACACCGGCCGATCGCCGTGCTGGCCGAGCCCGACGAAGTCGAGAATCTCCTGCGCCCGCGGCTTCGCCTGCGCGACGCTCAGGCGCTCTGCGTGCGCCCCGTAGAGCAGGCCGACCAGCACGTTGTCCGCCGCGGTGACGTTGGCGAACGGGCGGCCGCTCTGAAACGTGCGGCCGATTCCGGCGCGGCAGATGCGCGAGGGCTTCAGTCCCTGCATCTCTTCGCCACCGAAGCGGATCGTCCCGCTCGACGGGGCATACACGCCCGTGACCAGATTGAACAATGTGGTCTTGCCGGCGCCGTTGGGCCCCATCACGCCGACGATCTTTCCGGGCGGCACGCGGAACGTCACGCTGCGCAGCGCGCGAATCCCGCCGAAGCTGATGGCCAGATCCTCGACCTCGAGGACATCGTTTTGATCGGGCTGCATCGCGTCATCCTGTGCGGATTGCGCACTTTCGAACGGCCGTTGGTCCGCACAGTGTGCACCAGTCTTGCGTCGGCGCAAAAGGGAGAGATAGACTGACCGCAAATAAAGGGGGAGGCGCGTGGACAAGCTGATCATCACAGCTGCCCTGACCGGCGGTTTTCACGGCAAGGAGGCCAATCCGGCTCTGCCGGAGACTCCCGATGAAATCGCCCAGGCGGCGTATGATTGCTGGCAGGCCGGCGCCTCGATCATTCACATGCATGCGCGCGACCGCAACGGACGCCCCACCGCCGATCCGCAGGTCTACGCCGAGATCCTCGACAAGGTGAGATCGCGCTGCGACGCAATCACGCAGGTGTCGACCGGAGGCGGTCCCGGCCTCACCCCGGACGAGCGCATCCGTGCCATCGAGGTCGGTCCGGAAATGGCGTCGCTCAACATGGGCACGCTGGTGCGCACCCGCTTCGCCGAAAACACGATGTTCCTCAACACCCGGCCGCAGATCCAAAGCTACGCGCAGGCGATGCTGGATCGCGGCATCAAGCCGGAGCTCGAGGTCTACGGCCACAGCATGATGGTGGATGTGGAAATCCTCATCCGCAAGGACCTCCTCAAGAAACCGTACTACATCAATTTCGTGCTCGGCATGAGTCACCAGGGCGCGCTCCCGGCCGAGCCCAGGCACCTGCTCTCGCTGATCGAATATCTGCCTGCGGGAGCGATCTTCAACGTGAGCGGCCTCGGCGCCGGTCAGCTTCCGCTCACGACGTTGTCGATGCTGCTGGGGGGACACAGCCGCGTCGGCCTCGAGGACAACGTCTACTACGCCAAGGGAGAGCTCGCGCGGGACAACGCGCAGCTCGTCGAACGGACGGTGCGGATCGCGCGCGAGCTCGGCCGGGACATCGCTTCTCCGAAGGAGGCGAGGGACATTCTGCAGCTGGCGGCGTGACGGCCGTAAATACCAATGAACATCGAGAAACCAATGAACAGCGAGAAAGAGGGAACGGCCATGGCGAACCGGGGCATGACTTGGATGCTCAGCTGTATCATCGCGATTCTGCTCGCAATCGGCGGCGATCCGGCGGGCGCTCAGTCCGCGGCCAAGAAGGAGATCCTGATCGGCTACAGCATTTCGCTGACGGGAAAGTTCAGCACCGAGGGATCGGAAACCCATCGCAGCTATCAAATGTGGGCCGACGAGGTCAACCAGCAGGGCGGAATCGCCGTCAAGGAGACGGGCGGCAAGCTGCCGGTCAAGCTGATCTATTACGACGACGCCAGCGACACCAACAACGCGATCAAGAGCTACGAGCGCCTCATCACCAAGGACGAGGTCGACCTGATCCTGAGCCCGTGGGGCAGCGGCCACAACTTCGCCGTCACGCCGCTCACGGACAAATACAAATATCCCGTGATGCTGTCGTCGGCGGCGGCGGACGCCATTTTCCAACGCGGCTTCAAGCACGTTTTCGAGGTCACGCAATTGTCCTCGAACATGTACAACGCCTATGCCGACTATCTGGCGAGCGTCAAGGACCGCATCCAGACGATCGCGCTCGTCTACGAGAACTTCCTGTTCACGCAGACGGTGCACGACGCGGTCAAGCCGAAGCTGGAGAAGGCCGGCATCCGCATCGTGGCCGACGAGCAATATCCGCTCGGCGGCCAGGACTTCACCAGCCTGCTGACCAAGATCCGGGCGGCGAAGCCGGACGCGGTGCTGCTCATCAACATCATGCCGTCCTCGGTTTACGCGACCCGGCAGATGAACGAGCTCGGCATCAAGCCCAAGTTCTACGGCGTCAATATCGGGCCGATGTACAGCGAGGAGTTCATCGGCAAGCTGGGCGCCATCAGCGAAGGCGTGGTGGAGAACGGATTCTGGCATCCCGATCTGCCGTTCGACGGGGCGAAGGACTTCTACGACCGCTACGAAGCGAAATACAAGAAGAAGCCGTCGACCGACGCCGCCTACGCCTATATCGGCACGCAAGTCCTGCAACAGGCGATCGAGCAGGCCGGGACGCTCGATCGGGCGCGCATCACCGACACCCTGCATTCGGG
>JBARNF010000245.1:0-17893 GCA_049802835.1 Bradyrhizobium sp. | reverse complement strand
ACGACATCTAGCCGTGAACAGATCCCGCACCGCAATGCGCCGCTGATTCGGACGCGGTTCGTTCCAGCCGCGTTCCGAACGTTAACGTCGTCGCCGTCAGCGTCGCATTATGAAACATCATGCAAGTGATAGTTACGACAGCTCGTCGAGCGGCCATTTCGGACGCTTGATCTTCTTGTAGGGCAAGGTCGTGACATCGCGCGCGACCACGCCGGGCGCGTCGACCATGATGATGTCGGCGGCAACGGCTGCGAAAGACGCGCGGAAATGCTGCGCGGATTTCACCACGACGAGCTTGTGCTTGGCCGGATCGCAGCCGAGCTGGGTGAAGAGATCAGTGCCGAACGCCTGGCAACGGAACGTCGTGATCACGACCTCGACACCATCGCTTGCGATCAGCGCGCAATCGCCGAGCTTGGCGGGCGTGCCGGCGAGCCCGGTCATCACCATGTTCTCTTTCAGCGCCTTGATCTCCCAGGTCGCGTCGACGGGATCGCCGGACAGCGGCCCGATCTTGCCGCCGATCCGCAGCGGCAGCTTGGCGCCGACGCCGGCATCGAAGGCGATGCGCACCGCGATCGGATCCCAGATCGGGCCGAGGCAGACGTTGCCGATGTTGCGGTCGAGGATCCGGCGCAGGATGAAGGTCGAATCGCCGGGCGCACCGCCGCCGGGATTGTCGCTGGCATCGCCGAGCACGATGGTGCCGTCCTTGGCGAGCGCCTGGTCGAGCGCGGCGTCGACGCCCGGCATGCGCTCGGTCACGGCCTCGCGCATGTCGATCAGCTCGTCGGCCAGCCGGCGCGCCAGCGCCTGCGCTTTCGCTCCGTCGGGATCGACTGCCGCGTCGCTATAGACCAGCACCTTGGTGCCCATATCAGGCGTATCGCCCCAGCCGAAGCCGTGCACGATCGAGACCGAGACGATGCCGTCCCTGCCTTCGAGCGCGGTGATGCGGTCGACGAAGCTGCGCACCGGCTCGCGCGTCGTGTGCAGGGTCACGATCATGTCGGTGTCGACCAGCGACGACCGCAGCTTCAGCCGCTTCTCGGCGAGCTCGGTGCAATGCGCGACGAGATCCTGCGCGCGTTCCAGGATGTCGGTGTGCGGATATTCCTTCCAGCAGATCAGGAGATCGGCGCTGGCGACCATCCGCTCGCTCATATGGACGTGCGGGTCGAGCGTGGCGCCGATGACGGCGTTGGGCCCCGCGATCTCGCGCACCCGCGCCAGCAGCTCGCCCTCGCAATCATCGTAGCCGTCGGCGATCATCGCGCCATGCAGGCCAAGCAGCACCATGTCGACCGGCAGCGCCGCCTTGAGATCGGCGAGGATCTGGTCGCGCAGGGTCTCGAACGCCGAGCGGGTGACGACGCCGTTCGGCACCGCTGCGGCCACCAGCCCCTCGATCAGCGTCCAGCCCTTGGACGGCCCGACCTGGCGCGCCGCCCACAGCGGCCCGCCGTGCATCTGCATCTTGTCCGGATGCTGGCCGGCCGGGAAGTAGGCGCGCTCATGGAAGGTCGCGATGCCCGTCGGCATCGGCGCAAACGTATTGGTCTCGGTGGCAAGGGCTGCGGAAAAGACACGCATGAAAAGCTGACCCGTTCGGTCTTGAGGGAGAGGCGCATATCGTCCCATCCGGCGAGCCTCAGCGGGTATCCGGCCGCAACCAACGATGTCTGATGCATTTGGCCGTCAGTGAGGCTACCATGTGGTCGATGACGGACGATAAATTGAAACGGCGGTTGACGACAGTGCTGTGCGCGGATGTGCACGGCTATTCCCGCCTCATGGGAACAGACGAAGCCGGAACGCTGGAGACGCTGCGCCGCTACCGGACCGCCATTGCAGGATTGGTCGAGCGCCATGAGGGGCGCATCGTGAACACCTGGGGCGATGCCGTAATCGCCGAGTTCGCCAGTGTCGTCGAGGCCGTGCAGTGTGCCGTCGAGATTCAGCAGGAAATCAGTCAGAAACCCACACCATCTAACGGACACCAGATGCAGTTTCGCATCGGGATCAATCTGGGAGATGTGATGGTGGATGGTTCCGATATCTTCGGCGACGGGGTCAATATCGCGGCCCGCCTGCAAGAACTGGCCGAGCCCGGCGGCATCGTGGTCTCCGCCCCTGTCTACGATCAGGTGCACAACAAACTAAGTGTCGGCTTCGACTGTCTCGGCCAGCCACCGCTGAAGAATGTTGCCCCAGTTACCAGCTATCGTGTCACCATGGGCGGCCGTCCCGGCCAGCGACCTGACCTCCCGGTTGACGACGGCGCCCTCCATGCGGGCGCATTCGCGCCCTCGAGCGCTCCACCGCCTTTTCGCGACGGCGATGAGCGATCCACGTGGATGACCTCGATCTCGGATCACTTCGCGAGCCTGCCTCGTCCCCTCGCAGTGACCCTCACGGCCTGCGGCTTTCTGTTTCTCATCAATGTTTTCACCGGTCTGCACAAAATTTGGTTTCATTGGCCGGTCGCAGCATTGCTGTTCGCCGGCATCATGCGGACGCTCCAGAACAGGCCTTCTTCGGATAAGATTGAGCGGCGTCGGACGCGCCGGGACTAAGCGGCTGGTGGCTGCGAGCGCTCTGTTCGAGCAGGAATCAGTTGGAAGCCCGGCATCGTGAAGGTGCGTTTTGACAGCTGCGGGTTGACGGCCCCGAAAACACCAGGTATCCCGCTACCATCTCGTAGGCCGTCACTCCTGCGCGCCTCCTCGCGGCTTCGCGAATGCCCGGACAGAGAATGTCGCACGGCGGCTTGGCTTCGCGCGATTGGGCATTACGGCCGCACCGACTGCTCCTCGACCGACCTGATCGCCACGGTCGCAACCTGTGCCAGCGCTTCGCGGTCGGCGCCCGACGAGGCCATCACGCTCATGCCGGTGATGACGGCGGAGACATAACGCGCGAGTGCGGCTGGGTCGGCGCCCGATGCCAGATCGCCCTCGTCCTTGGCCCGCTCGAAACGGTGCCGGAGCTGCTCCTCGGTTTGCGCCCGGCGCGTCGCGAGTTCGAACGGGACACCGGCCGAGCCCGAGCCGCAGGCGAGACCGCCCTGGACCAAGAGGCAACCGGGCGGATTGGACGGATCGGTCTGCTTCTCCGCGACGCCCATCAGCATGCGTGAGGTGACTTCGCGCGCAGTCGGCGCACTCAGCACCTCTTCCATCCACGCCTCGCGTCGCGCGGTGTAGCGGTCGAGCGCGGACCTGAGCAGGGCCTCCTTGCTGCCGAATGCGGCATAGAGGCTGGGCGGATTGATGCCCATGGCGTCGGTGAGCTGAGCGATGGTCGCGCCTTCATAGCCATGGCGCCAGAACACCTCCATCGCCTGGTCCAGCGCAGCGTCACGGTCGAATGTCCGGGGCCGTCCGATGGCCATGTGCAAAACTCCTGTTCCCGTTTCCGCCCCATCAGATTCTTATCTAGTTGTTATCTCAGGCCAATTCTTTGATCTGGCGCATTCGCCGAAAGTCGGGCTACGATTTTCTTAGCATCCGTTACATAAGTCTCTTGCGAACGGGTTGCCAGCGCCACATTTGTAGTGAGCACTACAATATGGAGCGCGACAATGCCTTCGCCCGAAATTCGTTCCCCCAGCCGCCTCAGGCGGTGGCTGAGCACCGTTGCCGTCGCCGGCCTCGTGCTTGCCGCAGGCTCATTCGCCGGCAGCCGATATTTCCATTTCAGCAGCGTTCCGAGCGCCGCCAGGGCTGCCGCGCCCGAACAGGCTGTGCCGGTCACGGTCTCCGTGGTCGCGCCACGCCAAGCGAGCCTCTGGGACGAGTTCTCCGGCCGCCTCGAGGCGGTCGAGCGGGTCGAGCTCCGGCCGCGCGTCGCCGGCGCCATCCTCGCCACCAATTTCGCGGAAGGTTCGCTGGTGAAGGCCGGCGACGTGCTGTTCAAGATCGACCCCGCGCCCTATGCCGCCGAGGTCGACAAGGCGCAGGCGCAGCTCGAGGCCGCGCGCGCCCGCGCCGCCTTCGCCGCCAATGAGCTCGAGCGCGGCGCCCAGCTGGTCGGTAATTCAATCGTGACGAAGCGCGATTACGACCAGCGCGACAACGGCAATCGCGAAGCCATCGCCAACGTCAAGGCCGCCGAGGCGACGCTGCAGACCGCCAGGCTCAATCTCGACTACACCCAGGTGCGCGCGCCGGTCGACGGCCGGGTCGGCCGGATCGAGGTCACCGTCGGCAATCTCGTCGCCGCCGGCTCGGCCTCGCCGGTGCTGACCAGCCTGGTCTCCGTCAATCCGATCTATGCGAGCTTCGACGCCACCGAGGAGCTGGTGCTCCGCGCACTCAACGCGATCGCCGACGGCTCGGGCAAACGCGGACAGCTCGATCGCATTCCCGTGGAAATGACGACCTCGGGCGGCATCACCGCATCTGGCCACATCCAGCTGATCGACAACCAGGTCAACGGCCAGAGCGGCACGATCCGGGTGCGCGCGGTCTTCAAGAATGAGGACGGCAAGCTGATCCCAGGCCAGTTCGCCCGCGTGCGCATGGGCCAGCCGCAGCAGCAATCGCTGGTGCTGCTCGACGAGCGCGCCATCGGCACCGACCAGGACAAGAAGTTCGTGATGGTGGTCGGCGACGACGAGCGCGCGGTGTATCGCCCGGTCACGCTCGGCGGCAGCGTCGAAGGCCTGCGCATCATCTCCGCCGGCCTCCAGGCAGGAGACCGCGTCGTCGTCAACGGCCTGCAGCGGGTGCGCCCCGGCGCGCTGTTGAAGACGCAGGTGGCGGCCATGGGCGCGCGGGATGGGGCGGACGCGAAGCAACTGGCGCAACGCTGATCGTGGTCGACATACGCTCTCACAATGCGCCTGGTGCCCACCCTCCCCTGGAGGGGGAGGGTCGATGCGCGCAAGGCGCGCGGCGGGGTGGGGTGACAGTCGCAGTGAGGCGAAACGTGCTCGCCTCTTCTCAGCTCTTGCGTAGCTCGGCCCCCACTAAATCGAGCACCGCATGCGTGGATAGTCTGCCACCCCACCCCGGCTCACATGTCGCTTCGCTCATGCGAGCCGACCCTCCCCCTCCAGGGGAGGGTGAGCACCGAAAAAGCAGCGAGATACGTGCTCAAGCCAGTTCGGCTTCACCCGTTTCCAACTGACGACCTCTCGTCCCAACTCACGACGTCGGCCTGACACCTCCCGACCACGGGGCCTCCCATGAACCTCTCCAAATTCTTCATCGACCGACCGATCTTCGCAGGCGTGCTGTCGACCCTGATCTTCCTCTCCGGGCTGATCGCGCTGTTTGCGATGCCGATCTCGGAATATCCCGACGTCGTGCCGCCATCGGTCGTGGTGCGCGCCACCTATCCCGGCGCCAATCCCAAGGTGATCGCCGAGACCGTGGCGACGCCGATCGAGGAGCAGATCAACGGCGTCGAGAACATGCTCTATATGAGCAGCCAGGCGACCACCGACGGCGCGATGACCCTGACGGTCACGTTCAAGCTCGGCACCGATCCCGACAAGGCCACGCAGCTGGTGCAGAACCGGGTGCAGCAGGCCGAGCCGCGGCTGCCCAACGTGGTGCGGCAGCTCGGCATCGTCACCAAGAAGAGCTCGCCCGACCTCACCATGGTCGTGCACCTGATCTCGCCGAACGGCCGCTACGACACGACCTATCTGCGCAACTACGCCGTGCTCAACGTCAAGGACCGGCTGGCGCGCATCGACGGCGTCGGCGACGTGCAGCTGTTCGGCGCCGGCGACTATTCGATGCGGGTCTGGCTCGATCCGCAGAAGGCGGCCGAGCACGGCCTGTCCGCCTCCGACATCGTCAAGGCGATCCAGGCGCAGAACGTCGAGGCGGCCGCCGGCGTGGTCGGCGCCTCGCCGAGCGTCAAGGGTCTCGACCTGCAGCTCTCGGTCAATGCCGAAGGCCGGCTCTCGAATGAAGATCAGTTTGCCGACATCGTCGTGAAGACCGGCACACATGGCGAGATCACGCGGCTGCGCGACGTCGCCCGTATCGAGCTCGGCGCCTCCGAATACGGCCTGCGCTCGCTGCTCGACAACAAGCAGGCGGTGGCGATCCCGATCTTCCAGGCGCCCGGCTCGAACGCGCTGCAGATTTCGGACAACGTCCGCGCCACCATGGCCGAGATCAAGAAGACGATGCCGGAGGGCGTCGAGTATCACATCGTCTACGATCCGACCCAGTTCGTGCGCTCCTCGATCGAAGCCGTCGTGCACACGCTGTTCGAGGCCATCGTGCTGGTCGTGATCGTGGTGATCCTGTTCCTGCAGACCTGGCGCGCCTCGATCATCCCGCTGCTGGCAGTGCCCGTCTCGATCGTCGGCACCTTCGCCGTGATGCACCTGTTCGGCTTCTCGATCAACGCGCTCAGCCTGTTCGGCCTGGTGCTCGCGATCGGCATCGTCGTCGACGACGCCATCGTCGTGGTCGAGAACGTGGAGCGCAACATCGAGGGCGGGCTGTCGCCCCGCGACGCCACCTACCAGGCGATGCGGGAAGTCTCGGGCCCGATCATCGCGATCGCGCTGGTGCTGATCGCCGTGTTCGTGCCGCTCGCCTTCATCTCCGGCCTCACCGGCCAGTTCTACAAGCAGTTCGCGCTGACGATCGCGATCTCGACCGTGATCTCGGCCGTCAACTCGCTGACCCTGTCGCCGGCGCTGTCGGCGCTGCTGCTCAAGGGCCATCACGAGCCCAAGGATCGCCTCACCCGCGTCCTCGACGGCTCGCTCGGCTGGTTCTTCCGCGGCTTCAATCGGGCTTTCGTGCGAGCCTCCGACAACTACAGCGGCAGCGTCTCCAGGGTCATCACCGCCAAGGCCGGCATCATGGTGCTCTACGTCCTGCTGGTCGGCGCCACCTTCGTCCTGTTCAAGCAAGTGCCCGGCGGCTTCGTACCGGGCCAGGACAAGCAGTATCTGGTCGGTTTCGCGCGGCTGCCCGACGGCGCCACGCTCGATCGCTCCGAGGAGGTGATCCGCAAGATGAGCGACATCGCGCTGACGCAGCCCGGTGTCGAGAGTTCGGTCGCCTTCCCCGGCCTGTCGATCTCCGGCTTCACCAACTCCTCCAACGCCGGCATCGTGTTCTCGACCCTGAAGCCGTTCGACGAGCGCAAGGATCCAGCGCTGTCCGGCGGCGCGCTGGCGATGCAGCTCAACAAGAAATATGCCGGCATCCAGGATGCCTTCATCGCGATGTTCCCGCCGCCGCCGGTCAACGGCCTCGGCACCATCGGCGGCTTCAAGCTGCAGATCGAGGACCGCGCCGGGCTCGGCTATGAGGCGCTGAACGACGTCACCAAGGCGTTCATGGGGGCCTTGCAGAAATCGCCGGAGATCGCCGGCGTGTTCTCGAGCTTCCAGGTCAACGTGCCGCAGCTGTTCGCCGACATCGACCGCACCAAGGCGCTGCAGCTCGGGGTTCCCGTCACCGAGGTGTTCAACACCCTGCAGATCTACCTCGGCTCGTACTACGTGAACGACTTCAACAAGTTCGGCCGCACCTATTCGGTGCGCGTGCAGGCCGATGCGGCGTTCCGCGCCCGTGCCGACGACATCCGCCAGCTCAAGGTGCGGGCGGCCTCCGGCGACATGGTGCCGCTGTCGGCGCTGCTCACGGTGCGCCAGAGCGCCGGCCCCGAGCGCGCCATCCGCTACAACGGCTTCCTGTCCTCCGACATCAACGCCGGGGCGGCGCCCGGATTCTCGTCGGGCCAGGCGCAGGCGGCGGCCGAGCGGGTCGCGGCCGAGGTGCTGCCACCGGGCTTCGCCTTCGAATGGACCGACCTGACCTACCAGGAGTTCATCGCCGGCAATTCCGGAATCTGGGTGTTTCCGCTGGCGATCCTCTTGGTGTTCCTGGTGCTGGCCGCGCTGTACGAGAGTCTGACCTTGCCGCTGGCGATCCTGATGATCGTGCCGATGGCGCTGCTGGCGGCGATGTTCGGCGTCTACCTTTCGAAGGGCGACAACAACATCTTCACCCAGATCGGGCTGATCGTGCTGGTCGGCCTGTCCGCCAAGAACGCGATCCTGATCGTCGAATTCGCGCGCGAGCTCGAATTCGCCGGACGCACGCCGCTGCGCGCCGCGATCGAAGCCAGCAGGCTGCGGCTGCGCCCGATCCTGATGACGTCGATGGCCTTCATCATGGGCGTGCTGCCGCTGGTGCTCTCGACCGGCGCAGGCTCGGAGATGCGGCGCGCGATGGGCGTCGCGGTGTTCTCCGGCATGATCGGCGTCACCGTGTTCGGCCTGTTCCTGACGCCGGTGTTCTACGTCCTGCTGCGCACGCTGACCGGCATGAAGCCGCTCACCCAGCATGGCGACCACGGCACGGTGGCCGCCCAGCCCGCGGAGTAGATGCCGAATGTGAAAAGGCGTGGTGTCGGATGCGCGTAACTTGAAACGTCTTTTATCCGTAAGGGCGAGAGACATAGTTGGCGTCCCCTCACGCTCCACCGACGATCCGGCTCGCGACGATCAAATCTGATCAAGTGTGGGCCAGATCACAGACCAGCGCAGCGGAATGGAGGACGCCAACTCCACCCGTCGCGCCGACCCGGCGGCCAGAACCCGCACCTGGCCGCCGGGTCATTTCGATCAGGAGTTATGACATGGAACTTTTGAATCACCTTGTCGCTAAGAAGCTGATGACGACCGCCCAGGTGTTCGAGCGCATCGGCGCGCATGGCGCCACCCGGCAGTTGTCCGCCCCCAGCCGTCCATTCGGGACGACGCAGCCGACGCTCGATCTCGTCGTGGATAACTCGGCCAGCGACGTGTCCCCCGGCCCCTGCCTGCACCAGAGGTAACCACCGCGCGGCCCGGCGCAGGCTCAAATCATCATCACGATGCCCGCTGATTGCGCCGGCCGCATCCGCGTCGCGTTCGCATCCGGGTGACGCCGCCCGTTCCCGCCCAAATAGCGTCATCTTCAGGTCAAAACTCGCGCTTGCCACGGCAAGTTCCAGCCGATAGCTTTTTGGTCCTCTCAAGCGCGACGGATCATCGAGCATGTCTTTTCTGCGGACCAGCCCCCCGGCTGCGAATGTGTCGAACGGAGCGGATCGGCCGGCGCGGGCCGCCCCGATGCGCGTCTCGAAGACGGTGGCGCTGGCTGCGGCGGCCATGATCGGGCTCGCGGTGTCGGCGCAGGCGCGTGATCTTACCGTGGTGTCCTGGGGCGGCAACTATCAGGACGCCCAGCGCAAGATCTATTTCCAGCCGTTCGCGGCCAAGCTCGGCGCCACCGTGCTCGATGAGAGCTGGGACGGCGGCTATGGCGTGCTGCAGGCCAAGGTCAAGGCCGGCGTGCCGAACTGGGACGCGGTGCAGGTCGAGGCCGAGGAGCTCGAGCTCGGCTGCAGCGACGGCATCTACGAGAAGCTCGACTGGAGCAAGCTCGGCGGCAAGGAGAGCTTCATCCCGGCCGGTGTCAGCGATTGCGGCGTCGGCGCCATCGTGTGGTCCACGGGGATGTCCTATGACGGCGACAAGATCAAGGACGCGCCGAAGACCTGGGCGGATTTCTGGGACACGGCGAAATATCCCGGCAAGCGCGGCCTGCGCAAGGGCGCCAAATACACGCTCGAATTCGCGCTGATGGCCGACGGCGTGCCGGCCACCGACGTCTACAAGGTGCTGAAGACCAAGGACGGCGTCGAGCGCGCGTTCAAGAAGCTCGATGCGCTGAAGGCCGACATCGTGTGGTGGGAGGCCGGCGCCCAGCCGCTGCAGCTGCTGTCGTCCGGGCAGGTCGCGATGACCTCGGTCTATAATGGCCGCATCAGCGCCATCAACCGCACCGAGGGCAAGCATTTCGGCTTCGTCTTCCCCGGGAGCATCTACGCGGTCGACAGCTGGGTGGTGCTGAAGAACTCGCCCAACAAGGACGCCGCGATGAACTTCATCGCCTTCGCGAGCCTTGCCGAGAACCAGGCCAAGCTGCCCGAATACATCGCTTATGGCCAGCCGAACATCGCCGCCGCCAAGCTCGTGCCGGAGAAATACACGGCCGAACTGCCGACCACGCCGGACAATCTGAAGCAGGCGATCCCGCTCGACGTCGGGTTCTGGACCGACAATTCGGAAGAGCTGTCGAAGCGCTTCAACGCCTGGCTCGCGCGCTGACGCTTGCTGCAACTGACCCGGCGCGCGGGAGCATGACGGCTCCCGTGGCCCTGCTCCCACCGTGCAGGCGCAGCCGCGTGACGATGGCGCGCCGTGAGTTCCGTTGATGGATACGCCCTTCATCTCGTTCCGCCAGGTGGTGAAACGCTTCGCCGCGCTCACCGTCGTCGACCATCTCGACCTCGACATCGCCCGCGGTGAGTTCATCGCTTTGCTCGGCCCCTCCGGCTCCGGCAAGACCACACTCTTGATGATGCTGGCCGGCTTCGAGCAGCCGACCAGCGGCACGATCCATGTCGACGGCCACAGGGTGGATGGGCTGCCGCCCTACAAGCGCGACATGGGCGTCGTGTTCCAGAACTACGCGCTATTCCCGCACATGAGCGTGCGCGACAACGTTGCCTTCCCGCTGAAGATGCGCAACGTGGCGAAGGCCGAGATCGCTGCGCGCGTGGCGCGCGCGCTCGACATGGTCAAGCTCTCCGCCATGGCCGAGCGCAAGCCGGCGCAATTGTCCGGCGGCCAGCAGCAGCGCGTGGCGCTGGCGCGTGCGCTGGTGTTCGAGCCGCGGGTCGTGCTGATGGACGAGCCGCTCGGCGCGCTCGACAAGAAGCTGCGCGAGCAGATGCAGCTCGACATCCGCGACCTGCACCGCCGGCTCGGCCTCACCATCGTGTTCGTGACCCACGACCAGGACGAGGCGCTGACGATGTCGGATCGCATCGCCGTGTTCAACCACGGCAGGATCGAGCAGATCGGCCCGCCGCGCGAGATCTACGACCTGCCGCGCACGCCGTTCGTCGCCGAGTTCATCGGCGAAACCAACCTGCTGACCTGCAAGGTCGACGACCAGGCCGGCGAGGCGGTACGCCTCACCTCGGACTCCGGCCTTGCGCTGGCCGCGCATGCCGGCGCCGGCCGCATCGAGAGCGGTCATGTCCGGGTGTCGATCCGTCCCGAGGTGATCCGAATCAACGATGATGCGGCTGCGATCGCAAACCGGATGACCGCGCGCATCATGGACGCAGTGTATTTCGGCGATCACATGCGCCTCGTGGCCGAGGTCGGCGCACAGCGCCTGATCATCAAGAGCGACCGTGCCGGCCAGGCGGCCGCGGTCGGCAGCGAGGTCGCGCTGTCCTTTGCAGCGTCGGATGTCTGGGTGGTGGGATCATGCGACCAGACCTCCGCCAACGCTTGAAGGCGTTCCTGCTGCTGGCGCCGCTGCTGGCGTTCATGCTGTCGTTCTTCGTCGTGCCGCTGGTGACGATGATGAAGTCGGCGGTGTCGGATCCGGTTGCGACCGAGGCCCTGCCGCGCACGGCACGGGCGTTATCAGGCTGGGACCGCACGAGCGCGCCGCCTGCGCCGGCTCAGGCCGCCTTCGCCGAGGACATCCGCAAGCTGACCAATGACGAGCAGTTCGGCGATCTCGTGCGCCGCCTGAACAGCGCGCAATCCGGCTTCCGCAGCCTGCTCGGCAAGACCCGCCGCGCGCTCGACGGCACGTCCGGCACGATCGATCTCGCCGCGATCGACCCGCGCTGGAGCGAGGGCACTTATTGGGCAACCATCGCCGAGGCCGTGGCCTCGCCCTGGACCGACAAGAACCTGCTCGCCGCCGTCGATCTCGAGCGCAACGCCGCAGGCGCCATCGCCGCGATAGCGGAGGGCGCCTCGGCCAATCGCCTGATCATGATCCGCACCTTCGTGACCTCGGCCCTGGTCACGCTGGCCTGCATCGCGCTGGGCCTGCCGTTCGCGATGGTGGCCGCGTCGGTCGAGGGCTGGCGCCGGCAGATCCTGCTCGGCGCCGTGCTGCTGCCGCTGTGGACCTCGCTGCTGGTCCGCACCGCGGCGTGGTACGTCGTGCTACAGGACAACGGCCTGATCAACGCCGCGCTGAAGGGGCTGGGCCTCACCTCCGGCCCGATCCCGCTGATGTTCAACCGGCTCGGCGTCGTCATCGCGATGACGCATGTGCTGCTGCCGTTCATGGTGCTGCCGATCTTCAGCGTGCTGATCGCGATCCCGCGCAATCTGATGCCGGTGGCGGCCTCGCTCGGCGCGCATCCGCTGCGCGCCTTCTTTCACGTGCTGCTGCCGCTATCGATGCGCGGCGTCGTTTCCGGCGCGCTGCTCGTGTTCATGGCAGCCCTCGGCTACTACATCACGCCCGCCTTGATCGGCGGCGCCAACGACCAGATGATCTCTTCCGTCATCGCCTATTACGCCACGGCGGCTGCGAACTGGGGCATGGCCGGCGCGCTCGGCCTGGTGCTGCTGGCGATGACCATCCTGCTCTATGCGGTCTACATTCGCCTCACCTCGGCCGAGGAGCAGCGCGCATGAGGCTGCTGCCGCTCGTCAAGCTGCTGTTCGCTATCGTCGTCGTGGTATTCCTGCTCGGCCCGCTGCTCGCGGTGCTGCCGCTGTCGCTCACCGACAGCGTGTTCCTGAACTATCCCATACCAGGCTATTCGACGCGCTGGTTTCGCGAACTGGTCACGGCCGAGTCCTGGCGGCTGTCGATCGTCAACAGCCTGCTGATCGGCTCCGGCACGACGGCGCTCGCGACCATTCTCGGCACACTGGCGGCGCTCGGCCTGCGCGGCAAAAGCGCCTCGCTGCTGTTCTCGACCTTGCGCACCGTGTTCCTGCTGCCGATGGTGGTGCCGGCGGTCGTGCTTGGCGTCGGCATGCAGCTGATGTTTTCGCGCTACGGGCTGACCAACACCTATCTCGGCGTCATCATCGCGCACACCGTGGTGGCCGTGCCGTTCGTGCTGGTCAACGTCTCCTCCGCCCTGCAGGGCGTGGACATCCGGCTGGAGCAGGCCGCGGCCAGCCTCGGCGCAGCGCCGATGACCGTGCTGTCCTCGGTGACCCTGCCGCTCGCGCTGCCCGGCATCATCTCCGGCGCGCTGTTCGCGTTCGCGACCTCGCTCGACGAAGTCGTGCTGACCCTGTTCGTGGCCGGCCCCAACCAGCGCACCTTGGCGCGGCAGATGTTCGCCACCATCCGCGAGAACATCAGCCCGGCGATCGTCTCGGCCGCGGCCGTGTTCATCGTCGGCACCATCGTGCTATCGCTCGCGATGCTCGCGCTCCGGCGGCGGATGTCGTGAGCGGGAGCAAACCTGCGCGGCGCTCATGCCTGCTATGATTGCTCCTGTTGCATCACAACCACCGTCATTCCGGGGCAAGGCCCAGAGGCCTTGAACCCGGAATCTCGAGATTGTATCTTGAGATTGTCTTGCATCCGTTCCCAACAATTTCGGGATTCCGGGTTCAATCGTCGACGCGCAGCCGCTTCGCGTCTTCGCATCGACGATTGCCCCGGACTGACGGAGCACACACAACTGTCCGACTCATTGGAACGCAGCAGGACGAAACTGCCCTACCCCACCTTCACATATTTCCGCCAGTTATGCGCCTCCTTGAATCCCAGCACCTCGCGCGCCTTGCGGTTCGACAGCGGCGCCTCGTATTCGCCGAGTTCGCGGGTCACCGGCACATCCGGGCAATAGCGGCGTAGCAACTCACGCGTCGGCACATTAGCGGTGACGGTGTCGTTGACGGCGTTGAAGACCTGGAAGCCGAGCCCGTCCTTCTCGATCGCCAGATGCACGATCTCGCCGAGATCGCGGGCGTCGATATAGGACCACGCGTTGCGCTTGCGCGACGGGGGATCGGCGAGGAAGCGCGGGAACATGTCGTATTCGTGCGGCTCGATGACGTTGCCGATGCGCAGCGCGTAGATGTCGATGCCGTAGCGCATGGCGAAGGCCCGCGCCGTCTTCTCGTTCACGACCTTGGACAGGCCATAGGAGTCCATCGGGTCGGTGTCGTAGTCTTCCTCGAGCGGAAAGCTCCGGAAGTCCTTGTCGCCCTCGGCAAAGCAGACGCCATAGGTGGTCTCGCTGGAGGCGATCACGATCTTGCGCACCCCGAGCTTCACTGCTGCCTCGATGACGTTGTAGGTGCTGATGGTGTTGACACGAAAGGTCTCGTTGTCTGGCTCGATCAGCACACGCGGGATCGCGGCAAAATGCACCACGGCGTCGGGCGCCTGCGGCGGGCGGCCAGCATTGAAGCCGCCGAAGCCATAATGCGTGGTCAGGGCGTTGAAGGCCTGGCCACTATCCGTGAGATCAGCGATCAGGGTGTTGATCCCGGGATGATCGAACGGCTTGAGGTCGACGTTGAGCAGCTCGTAGCCCTTGTCCTGCAGATGCGGCAGCACATGCCTGCCCGCCTTGCCGGTTCCCCCGGTGAATACGACACGTTTGCCGATCATTGGACGTCGTCCCTGTGAGTGCATGAATGCGCTTCTATCAGCTTCTTACGCAGCTGCTCCATAGGAACTTCCAGGTGCGGAGCCAGAGTCATGAGCACCGAACGCTCGAACGTGTCACTTGGACCATTGTGCACTGCTCCCGGTCGAACACCACAACCAGATCCATTGCTGCACAGCACCAACTGGCACCGATGGGCTAGGCGCGAACCGTCAGTCCATTGCGAACGTCTTTTGATATTGCTTTGGCTTTTGGCAAGGAGCACTCTGTCAAAATTGGATGGCCGGATTTTTATTTGGCCCACGCGCTTTTTCCGGAAATATCTTTGCTGGCCTTTCTACTTTGGCCGAGAAGGGGGTTGTCGTGAGAATTGCGACTTTTGCTGTCATAGCTTTGTTGGGATCTTCAAGCACTGCATTGAGTCAGGCGCGCGATTGCAATATCGAAGCATTCAAGGCGATGCGCATCGAGGACTCTTCCCTTGCGGTCATGCTCGCTCAGCTCAAGCTCATCAACGAGTCTAATTATGAAGAGGCAAAAAAGTCTGCCTCTGCGATCATCCCCGAATATTTTGCAGGCGATTTTAAAAGTTTCGCGGCGAAGCGCGCCAGTACGTATCAAGAAACACGCTTCAATTACAGCGTTGACGAGTCGAAACACCTCGTGACGTCCGGAGTCGATGACAATGGTCTTGCCGCTTACACGGCTTGTCTTCAGTCTCAATCGCCCTTGACCGCTGTGGTAACCAAAAGCCCAAGCCAACAAATCGTCAGCCTGCGGGTACGATTCGAACCCAAGAACGCCATCCCGAACCCTAATCCCCTCATCATTCAGGTCATCGGCGGAGAGTCGTTCGGCGTTGTCGGAGATCAGAAAGACAAGATCGTTGAGGCTAGCGTCGGCCCCGGTGAACGGGTTTACATTTTCAAGCGGACACCCAATTCAGAATTTGTCGCTGTCGTACAAATGCCGTCTCTAAGTCTTGCAGCAAATGACGTTTCGTTACCTCCTCCGCCGGTTTTGAAAGAGGTAACCGAGACAAAGGGCGTGTCAGTCAACGGCGGCCCCATGCATCTCGATCAACCGAAAGGCGCGCCAGTCGGCAAATCAGCAGGGCCAGTACAAACATGTGCTGTTGCGGACACAGGTTGGGAGCTTATACCCGACACCGGCGCGCTTTCCTTCTCCGAAACGCGCCCGGGGTGTTTTACTGGAAAAAGCGCACTCGCCGACGAAAGCAAGATCTGCTTCAACGTGACACTTAGCATTAACGCGGGCGACACCTGTGATGTCAATTGGACCGTCTCGACGAGACAGCGTCGCACCCTGAAGGTGTTTCAATAGCGGCAAGCGTACGGTTCCGGCTCCCGCACTAAAGCGACTGAACAGCAATCAAACGCATCAGGTTACTATCTCGCCGGCTGCTTCCGGTCGAAAGCAGCCTTCCGGCCTTCGGCCGCTTACTTCCCATTGAGAGATACTTCGTCAAGATCATCGACCTGGGTATGCGGAAATAGCCACGCCGCAGAGTCGTGGCGCGCAATGACATATTGCGCTCCGCACGCACTACGAGTTCTCATCGGAAATTCACGCCGCCTCTTCCACGCCTATGACGAGACGCTTTCCCAACGCCCTCAAGGCATCGACCATGGCCGGCAATTTCGTCGGGTGTCTTGGGTCGAGAATACGGCGAATCTCCTTTTCATCTTTTCCCATCCGACGCCCCAGTTCGCTCTTCGCGATGCCGGCGGCGGCGAAGGCGTCCAGTACCGCCAGCTTTGCCGCCACGTCGGGCGCCACCGCAACCATCGTCAGGCGCTTTGCTTTCGCGCGCGGCTTCGGCAGCGGCAATCCGCGCTCCGGATAGGTCAACAGCGCAAGGCCCAGCGCTTCTTCCGCCTGGACGCGGGCGTCCGCCAGATCGTCGCCCTGCGTAATCGCCTCCGGCACGTCCGGAAAACTGACGACGATCACGCCGCGCTTCTCTCCAGGCTCGAATTCGGCCGCGTATGTAAAGGTCTGCATTGTCTTCCCTCCATGGCCGGCTGGGTATCGCGGGGCTGGCTACGTCACCAACCCCAGCTGCTTTCTGATCTTGCGAGCGGTCTTGGGATCGATTTCACGGCTCGGCAGCGTGGTGAGCTTATCGCCGACATAGACCATCGCGTGACCACCTTTGCCCTTGCGATAGTCGACCCGGAAGCTGAGGCCCATCGCGCGGGCCTTTTCCCGGATTTCGGCGATAAAGCGGTCTCTCTTGTCCATGGGCCGTCCCCGCGAACACGAATGTCGGACATTTTTGTCCGCACGTCAACGGAGACCGGACAACACGCCCGATATGGTCGGGCGGAGGACAGCGCGTGTCGAATGGCCCGTTCGACTGACTGGCCGTCTTTTCGAGCGCACCGCGATGGCCGAAACGGCATCTTGGGGCCAAGGGCCATCGTATTTGCGAGCTAGAAATCTTGTGATGTCGCTTGCGGCCTGCTTCAACGGTGCGAAACAGATACTTGATGGAGAGCCTGCCCATGAGCGCTGATGTGACAGTCCGACGCCTGAGGGCAGACGATGCGCCGTCCTTCAAAGCCATTCGCCTGGAGGCCCTCAAGGCAACCCCTGAATTGTTTGGGAGCACTTTCGAGCTGGAGGACGGGCTGGATGTAGCATGGTTCGCGAGCCGTCTCGAAGACGCCCACGTCCTTGGCGCGTTTCAAGACGGCGAACTTGTCGGGACGGCAGGCTTCTCCATCCAGCAAGGGCCGAAGAATGCCCACAAGGGCCGGTTGTGGGGCATGTACGTTCGATCAAGCTCGAGAAAGCTCGGTCTCGGGCGGTTGTTGGTGACGGCCCTGCTGGACATCGCCCGCGAGCGCGTCGAGCTGGTCCAGCTGACCGTCGTCAGCGACAACGGGCCGGCCCGGCGGCTCTACGACAGCCTGGGGTTCGTAGAGTTGGGCATGGAGCCGAAAGCCTCGAAATACGGCGATCAATATTGCGATGAAGCGCATATGGCGCTGGACTTCAGTCGAGCGCCGGACCTCGCCTGAGGGGCACGACCAAGCAACGTTGACAGCCGGTCGAACGATCCCACCACGGGCCAATAGGCGGCCTCATGAGCTTAGGCGACCGCCAGCGCAGATGTCAGCCCGAACGCCCGACGGGCAAATCGCTCCCACGCAATTGCCAACCCGCAGGCGCGATGCGCCGGCTCATCCTCGCGAATCCGAGGGCGATCGCGTCCTACACCGCATGCGCCAACAAGCTCATTTCGCAAGCGGGCTCAGACACATCCCTCTCGCCAGCCATCCGAGCAAAAGAATTCTGTTTCTTTTTTCCAGAAATCATGTTTTCCTTCGCCCTGTCCCGTCTCACACGAGGGGCGCTTCGCGGTCGTCATGAACGTCGAGGCGGGATGCGGTGGGCGTGTCGATGTTGCAGCGTGGTTATCCGC